>JANPJN010000800.1:0-9603 GCA_031425515.1 Acidobacteriota bacterium
TCCCCATAGCCCGAGCCGCTGCCGGGGCCCACGCCCGTGCCGGTGCCTGTGCCCCCCCCGCCCCCCGAGCCGCTGCCCTGGGCGACAGTCGCCTCCGGGAGCTGCGAGATGGCGCCGGGCAACTCCACCACCGAGGTCACGGCCGGTATGTTCATCTGCGGCAGGGGCTTTGGTGCGACCTCGGGCTTCGGGGGCGTGAACACGCGCGCCTTTGGCGGCACGATCTCGGCCTTTCGCGGTGGGTCTGGCGTGCGGTTCCCACCTCCTCCACCACCTCCGCCCGGGCCGGGCGACGCAATCCAGGTGATGTCGGGCGGCGGAGTGGTCGTGACTGGGTCCAGGGATGTCGAGGGGAGCCGGGTCAGACCGAACACAACGATGGCCAGGCCCAGGATGTGCGCGACAACCGAGCCCGCAACGCGCTGCCCGTAGCTCTGCCACGAGGTCTCGTTCGCGGGCACCGAGCCCGCGAGAAATCTCGAATTGGGACTCGTGCCCTGGTAGGCTTCAGACATGAGCGGTTCGGACGTCAGAGGAAAGGCCATTGTGGACCGGCTGAATCTCCCCCGCAAGCTGCAATAAGAGTACCCCGCCGGCAATTGATTCTGGCGGCAAAGTGCGGACGGCTCGAGAGACCGTCTCCTTCCTTGGACGTCCCGGCGCTGAAAATGGACTCAGACCCGCCCTGTCCAGGCGCCGATCGCGGCGTTCCCCCCGCCGAACGCGTGCAGTTTCGCAAGAGCGTCGGCAGCGCGCGGTTCGCTCAGAATCGCGACGAGAATGCCTCCGCGCTGGACGAGAGCTTCGAAAATGTAGCCGTCGTGCTGCTGGAACCCCGCACGACCGATGACGGCGCCGAGGCCCCGCTGTGTCAGGCCTCCATCAGACCCCTGCAGCGTGGCGAGGAGCGCCCCCTTTGCCACAATCGCACCGAGCGCCTTGATCTGGAGTGCGTGTGCACCGGGGCCGAGCAGCGTCTCGAGCAGATCGACGGACTCTGTCGACTCCAGGGCGAAGAGCGTAAGCGTGTCCGCCGCAAAGCCGGCCGCACACAGGGCCTGCACCCCGCGACGGGCCCAGTCGGCGTCCTGAAAGACCGCGACCGTGAACCGCGCCGCCGCGACGGCCTGGCTCATGCCGACCAGTTTGCCGTCTCGACGAGCGTCGCGCCGCTCGCGTCGAGCGCGGACCGCACGCCGGCCAGCCGGGCCTCGTCGGTATGGACGCCAATCAGCACCGACCCCTGCGCGACGGCCTGCTGGAGCGCGGTCGCCCGCGCCTCGGGCAGACCCGCCGACGTGAGGGCTGACGCAAGCCCGCCGGCGGCGTGGCCCGCCGCTTCGCCAAGCCCCGCCGACAGCGGCCCGGCCGCCACGATCGGACCGACCCCTGGCAGCACGAGCGCAATGGCGGCGAGCACGTAGGCGGAGAGCTCTCCGAGTCGCCCGGCCGGCCGGGAGTCTTCGAGCTCCACACCGGGCGTGGCATCCATCTGCGCGGCAAATGCCGTGTCTTCGTCATGGTTGCGGCTGACCACGGAGATGCTGTCGTGGCCGACACCGGCCGCAGGGGCGGCGCGCGCGCCGACGGCGGCTGCCGATGGCGACGGATACAACGCAAGGACGAGTGGATGCGGCATGAAGCTCCCGGGCAGCGACGCAAACACGCTGAGCGCTGGTGACCACCGGCGCTTCCACGCGACGTCAAGTGAATGGCCCGGATAGGATTGTACCGTAACCGATGGATCCCTCACCCGTCGATGTCGCGATTGTTGGCGGCGGCCCTGCGGGCGCCGGCGCCGCGTGGCGGCTCGCGCGCGCGGGCGCTCGCGTGGTGCTCCTCGATGGCAGCCACCCCCGGGAGAAGGCCTGCGGAGGCGGCCTGACCGGCCGCGCCCTGGACCTGGTCAGAGGCGCCATCGACCCGCTCGCGCTGCCCGGCGTCGCGATAGACGAGGCCGGATTCGAACAGGGGCCGCAGGCACTGACCATGCCGCTGGGGCCGGGTCGCCCGGGTCGCCCGCGTCTGGTCATCCTGCCCAGGCAGACCTTTGACGGCGCCCTGCTCGACGCCGCCGTTGCCGCGGGCGCCCGCCTCGTGCCGGCACGCGTGCGGCGTGTGGCGCGCGAGTCGGGCGCGTGGACGGTATCGACCGCGCAGCACACGTTTCGGGCCGACTGGCTGCTCGGCGCCGACGGAGCGGCCAGCCTGGTGCGACGCACCGTGCATGAGCCCTTCGCGCGGGCCGACCTGTCGATCGCCACCGGCTACTACGCGCACGGCCAGAGCTCGTCGCGCATCTCGCTCGCGTTTCCGGGCACCCCGGGAGGCTATCTCTGGTCGTTCCCGCGTCCCGATCACCTCGCGGTGGGGGCGTGCGCACAGGCCGACGACACGTCGGCGGCGGCGCTGCGGGCGATGGTCTCGGAATGGATCGGGCGGCACGCGCCCGGGGCTTCGCGGCTGGAACCTTACAGCTGGCCCATCCCGTCTTTGCGGGTCCAGACCCTGCGGCGTGAGCCTCCGTCGGGCGACGGCTGGATGCTGCTCGGGGATGCCGGAGGAATGGTGGACCCGATCACGCGGGAGGGCATCTACTTCGCCCTCGCCTCGGCGGAGCTCGCGGCCGCGAGCCTGGCGGGCCCCGATGCGGGCGGCGCCTACGCGGACCGGGTGCGCCAGACGATTCACCCGGAGCTCATCCGCGCGGCCCGGCTCAAGACGCAGTTCTTCCGGCCTCGATTCACCGCGCTGCTCCTCCGCGCGCTGAGGGTGAGCCCGTCCATCCGCCTCGTCATGGCGGACCTGATCGCCGGTGAGCAGCCCTACCACGGCCTCCGGCGTCGTCTTCTTCGCACCGGTGAGTGGCGCCTCGCGATCCGGATGGTGACGGGCACGTAGCTATCAGCTATCGGCTCTCAGCTTCCAGCTAAGAGCCATCAGCTGTCGCCGCTACTCGAAGGTGGATGCTGTCGCGCAGCGCCTGGAGCGGATCGCTGGTAGTTGGAAGCTGGAAGCTGTGAGCTACTTCACCACATAGCCGTCCCTCGCCCTCACCTGCACACCGGGTCGGGTGGCGCGGACGTCAATCGAGCGCCAGTCGCCGGCCGCGGCGGCGTCGGCGCGCGACGGGGTGTAGCCGATCAGATACTGGCGTCGGAGCTCCCGGGCAATGCCGCGCAGCACGGTCGTCAGGGATGCAGCATCGCGCGTGTGGTACGACCGGCCGCCCGTCAGCGTGGCCAGCTCGGCGAAGAGCGGAGGTCGCCGGCCTCCGAGCGCGAGGGGATAGACCATGACGTCCGACCGCCGGGCCGCGTCGAGTGTGTCCGCGGCAGAGGCGCGGCTGTACCGATCGTCGCCGTCCGACAACAGGATCAGCGCACGCCGCCCGCGCGCCGGCTGCACCTGCTCGATGGTGCGGATCACGGCATCGTGCAGTCCGGTGGTCCCGAAGGGCTCCAGGCGGATCAGCGCGTCGTACTGTGCCTTCCGATCTGCCGACAACGGGGCCAGCATCTCCACCTCAGACCCGATGGCGACGATGGTCGATTCGTCCTCGGGGCGCAGCTCGCCGAGAAAGGCGCGTGCCGCGGATTTCGCCAGCGCCAGGCGATCCCCCGTCATGCTGAAGCTCCGGTCGAGCGCGACGGCCACCGACAGCGGGAAATCACCCACGGTGAAGTTGGTAATCGTCTGGCGCGCGCCGTTCTCCCGCAGCTCGAAGTCCTCCGCCTTGAGGGTCGTGACCGGCTCCCCCCTGGCGTCGGTGGCACTGGCGTAGACCTCGACCAGTTCCACACCAGAGGTGAACTGCGGCGCACCCGCCGCCATCGGGCCTCCACCGACCCAGATGCCGGCACATAGCGCGAACACCACCGCGCTCGGCGCCGGAGCCCTGCGGGCAAGGGTGATACAATCACGACGTTTCCGCACGGTTGTCCAAGGAGCGCCCATGTTTGGCAAACTCGGCATCGCCGAGCTCGTAATCATCCTGTTCATCATCATCCTGATCTTCGGGGCCAATCGCCTGCCTGAGATCGGCCGGGGCATCGGCAAAGGTATCCGCAACTTCAAGGAATCGAACGCCGACGCCGCCAAACACGACGACAAGGCTTAAAGCACCACCCGCGCATCTCCAACCCGTCGAGTCACCCGCTCCCGGTCGAGATACTCCAGCAGCGGAATCGCGAACTTCCGGCTGATTCCGTACCGCGCTTTGAAGGCCGCGACATCCACGCGCGCGCCGCCTCCCTCAGCTCCCCGCAGTTCGCGCACGTCGCGCTTCAAGCCCGCGAGCGCCTCGACGTGGAACAGCAGTCCGTCCAGCCGGATGAGCCGCTTCTGCCTGACGAGCAGCGCCGCGATCCGCTCGACGATCGCCGCGGGCACGCCAGCCGCTGCGGTGACCGCCGTCATGTCCGGTGGCGCAAGCCCGCCGTCGATCAGCAGTCGTTCGAGTATCTCGCGCGCACGGGCCTCGTCGGACGACAGCGAGACCTGATGTCCGGCGAGCGTGAGCCGGTCCTGCCCCGCCACGGCGCCCGACGCCGCGAGCGTGGCAACCACGTGATCGAAGACCTCGACGCCGGCGGCCTTGAACAGCCGCTCCCTCGCCTCCTCGCGCGGCAGGCCGGCCGACAGCGGCTCCGCCCGGTGGTGCGCCTCGACCGCCGCCGCGAGCCGCGCGCCCAGTTCGCGAAGCACGGTCGAGTCCACGAGCGCTTCTCCCACACGCGTTACGCGCCCGTCCGCCACGAGCCGGGCTTCGATTGCGCAAGCCGCTCCGGGATCGAGGCCTGCCCGGCTCACCAGCGCCGCACAGGGCAGCCCCGCCGCCCCGCGATCGCGCACAAAGGTCAGCACCGCGCCTTCCGCCGCCGACGGTCCGGCGACCGCTGCGTCGAGACGACGCAGCCGGTCAACCGCGGCCGGCGTGCGGAGGGCCGATCGGGGCGGCTGCGGATCGAGCACGACCCCGCCACCGATCGTCGAAGGGGGCGAATAGGCCCGGAGGATGAACCGATCGCCCCGCGTCACGACGGCCGTCCCTTCGAGACGCAGTCGAACATAGGCGGACGCGCCCGGCGCAACCTCCGCGGCGGTCCCCTCGCCCCCCCGCGGCGCGGCGATCGCGATCCTGCCGATCACCTCGGTCGTTCCCTGATGGAATCGCACGCGCGCGCCATGACGCAGCACGCGGGTCTCGGGCACGAGGTCGAGCGCCACGTCGAGGCGCCGCGTCGGCTCGAGCGTCCCGGCCGCGCACACGGTATCGCCCCGCTGCACGTCGGACCGATCGACGCCACCCAGATTGATCGCCACGCGCTGTCCGGCCCGGGCCTCCTGTTCCGCATGGCCGTGCACCTGCACCCCGCGCGCCTTGACGGGGCGGCCGGCCGGCAACAGCACGAGCTCCTCGTCTTCGCAGATGCGGCCCGACACCAGTGTGCCCGTCACCACGGTGCCAAAGCCCTTCGCGGAGAACACGCGGTCAACCGGCAGCCGCGCCGATCCCCCCGACCGATCCGCCGGCAGACCCGCGGCGAGCGCGACGAGCGCCTCGCGCAACGCAGGCAGGCCCTCCCCGCTGCGGGAGGACAGCGCGATCATCGGCGCGTCCTGGAGAAAGGAACCGGCGACGAGCTCCCGCAGCTCCATCGCGGCCAGATCCACCATGTCGCGGTCGGCCGCGTCGGTCTTCGTCAGCACGAGCACACCGGCGCGCACGTGGAGCAGCCGGCAGATCTGGAAGTGCTCTCTCGTCTGCGGCATCACGGACTCGTCGGCCGCGACACACAGCATGACGAGGTCGATGCCGCCAGCGCCCGCGAGCATGTTCCGTATGAAGCGCTCATGCCCGGGCACATCCACGAACGCGAGCGTCACACCGTCCGTCTCCAGGTGCGCGAACCCGAGGTCGATCGTGATCCCCCGCGCCTGCTCCTCCTTCAACCGATCGGGATCGGTCCCGGTCAGCGCGCGCACGAGGGCGCTCTTGCCGTGGTCGATGTGCCCCGCGGTGCCGACGACGACCGACTTCAGCGGCGCCCCTTCTTCACCGCCCGCTCCTTGCGTCCGGGACGCTGCTTCTTCTTCGCCCCCTTCGAGGCCTTCGCGCCGCCGCGCGCGTCGCGGCGGCCCCCGGGCGACGACCGCCCGCTCTCCCGGGGCTCCGCACTGCTCCGCCGCGGTCCGCGGTTGCTCTCCGACGCCCGCACCCGGTCCAGAATCTCCGACAGGCCCAGATCCACCTGCCGCCGCTCCATATCCACTTTCACGACCTGCACGGTCACCTTGTCGCCCAGACGGTACACGCGGCCGGTCTTCTCGCCCTGAAGGATGTGCGCCTTCTCGACGAAGCGGTAATAGTCGTCTGCCATGGTCGAGACGTGCACGAGCCCCTCGACGAAATGCTCGACGAGCTCGATGAAGAGGCCGAACGCCGCCACACCCGTGATGTAGCCCTCGAACTCGTCGCCGACCTTGTCCGCCATGAAGCGGACCTTCTTCCACTGCACCAGTTCCCGCTCCGCCTCGTCTGCACGGCGCTCGCGCTCGGACGTATGCCGCGCCATCTCGGGAAGGTCGTCGGTCAGCTCCTCGCGGCGATCCGCACTCATCCCGCCCTGCCGCGACTCGCGCAGCGTGCGATGCACAACCAGGTCGGGATACCGCCGGATCGGCGACGTGAAGTGGGTATAGCTCTCCGCCGCCAGCCCGAAGTGCCCGCGGTTCTGCGGGTCGTACCGCGCCTTCTGCATCGTCCGCAGCATCAGAAACGCGATCGGCTTCTCTTCCGGCGTGCCGCGCATCTTCTCGACCAGCTTCTGGAAGTGGCGGGGCTTCACGTGCTCGGCCGGCGCACCGATGCTGTAGCCGAGCGTCGTGACGAACTCCTCGAACTCCGCCACCTTCAGCGGATCGGGATCCTCGTGGATCCGGTAGAGCGTGGGCACGTCGTTGTCGTCGAGGTGCTGCGCCACGGTCTCGTTGGCGAGCAGCATGAACTCCTCGATGATCCGGTGCGCCACCTTGCGCTCCGCGGCGATGATCGCTTCGACCAGCCCCTGGTCGTCGAGCACGATCTCCGGCTCCTTGAGGTCGAAATCGATCGACCCGCGGCGGCGGCGCCGCCGGTTCAGGATCTCGAACAGCTCGTGCATCGTCTCGAACAACGGGACGAGCGGCGCATACTGGGCGGTGATCGCCGGATCATGGTCGGTGAGGATGGCGCTGACTTGCGTGTACGTCATCCGTGCGTTGCTGTGGATGACGCCGTCGTGCAGCTCGTGGCGCACGACGTTGCCCTTCGGATCGACTTCCATCAGGCACGACTGCACGAGCCTGTCCACCTGCGGCTTGAGGCTGCAGATCCCGGTCGAGAGCTCCGAGGGGAACATGTGGACCGCGCGATCGGGAAAGTAGACCGAGGTCGATCGCTCGTAGGCCTCCTCGTCCAGGGCCCCCCCCTCCGGCACGTAGTGCGCGACATCGGCGATGTGGACGCCGAGCCAGTAGTGGCCGTTGGGCAGCCGTTCCAGCGAGATCGCATCGTCGAAATCGCGCGCGTGCTCGCCGTCGATCGTGACGGTGACGAGAGGACGGAAGTCCGTCCGGCCCAGGATGTCCTCCTCACGCACGCGCTCGCCCACGCGGCGCGCCTCTTCGACGGCCTCCTCGCTGTGGGCGTCCGGCAGCCCGAACTTGCGGATGATGATCTCGTTGTCCACGCCCGGTTCGTTGATGTCGCCGAGCACCTCCGTGACGCGCCCCAGCGGGCCGCGCGTCGGCGTCGGCCACCGGGTGATCTCGACCACGACCATGTCGCCGGGAGATGCGTCGCGGTGTTCGTCGGAGGGGATCTGGACGTCCATGATGAGGCGCCGATCGAACGGCACCACGAATCCGAGCCCCATGCCGTCGGCGTCAAAGCGGCCGACGACCGTCGCGGACCCGCGCTCGAGCACACGAACGATCCGCCCCTCGGCGCGATCGCCGCTGACGCGTTCCAGACGGGCGACGACACGGTCGCCGTGCATCGCCTGATTCAGGTTGCTCCCCGCGATGTAGAGGTCTCCCGTCACGTTTTCCAGCGGCCGGTCGGGCACCACGAAGCCGAACCCGCGTGGATGTGTCACCATCCGGCCGACGATCAGATTCATCCGGTCGGGCAGACCGAAGCGGTTGCCGCGGGTTTCGACGAGCGCCCCACTTTCCACCAGGTCGGCGAGGAGTCGTTTGAAGATGGGGCGGTCTTCCCGGGAGATCTCGAGGGCCTGGAGGATTTCGCGCGGCGTGGCCGGGTGGTCCAGCTCGTCCCTGATCAGCTTCAGGAGCTGTTCGTGATTCAACATTCTCACGATATTACCCCTGCTTTATTCCAACCGCCCCAGGGCAGGCCCCGTCTAGACACTGTGTGACGGTCAGCCTGATGGAGCCCCGGATCGAGGCCACCGACCTGGATCTCGTGCGTCTTGCCCAGGCGGGCGATGCCGAGGCGTTCGGGGAACTGGTCGAGCGGAACCGCCGAGTAGTGTTCCGGGCCGCGCTGGCCTGCGTCAGGTCACCGGCGGAGGCCGACGATGTGGCGCAGGAAGTGTTCGTGGCGGCCTTCCGCAAGCTCGCGGCGTTCCGCGGCGATGCGCAGTTTCGCACCTGGCTGCTGGCCATCACGTGGCGGAAAGCCGTGGACCGGCGGACGAGCGTAGTGCGGTGGCTGAAGCGGACCGTCAGTCCCGGAGCGGGGGACGCGGACGACCACGCTGGCGACGCCCTCGAGCGCGTGGCATCGTCTGACCGCTCGCAGGAGGAGTCGTTGGCGGACACCGAAATGCAGCGCCACGTCGCGCGCCTGATCGGGACGCTGCCGAAGAAGTTGCGGGACGCCCTGCTGCTGGCCGGGACGGGCGAGCACACGTATGCCGAGATTGGCGGGATGCTCGGCATTCCGGTCGGCACCGTGAAGTGGCGAGTCGCGGAGGCCCGTCGTCTGCTCAGGATGAAGCTGGTGGCGCTGGGATATGGACATGACTGAACCCCACGCGCGAGCCGCGGAGCGGGCCGACAGGCTGGAGCAGGCTATCGACCGTGCGGTGGCGGATCTGGCGCAGGTCGATCCGGCGCCGGGGCTGCGGCGTCGTGTGGCGTTGCGCCTCGCTGCGCCTGCACCGACTCGATGGCCCTGGTTCGCCGGATACGGGCTGGCGGGCGCCGCGCTGGCGGCGCTCGTGCTGATCGTCGCGATGCCCGGGTGGAACGCACGCCCCGAGCCGTCCCTGGCAGGCGCGCCGCCCGGAATTGCATCGGGTGCCGCCACGGCCTCGTCGACCGCGTCGGGTGATGCGGGGGCGACGCGCGCGCCGGCGGCTCCGGCGGTCGCTCCCCGACCACCTGTCAATCGAACAGCCGACACGACGCGCCGGGCGGATCGCCAGACGGTGGCCGCGCTGCCCCCGGCGGAGGTCAGGTATTCGGCGTCGGTCCCGGTGATCGAGCGTCCTCCGGAGGGTGTCGCGCGCGAACGGGGACGAGCCATGCTGGGGGCCGCCCTGACGAGTGATGCGGCGCTCGTGGTGCCGCTGGTCGTGCCCGACGCGGGGG
>JANPJN010000801.1:0-12989 GCA_031425515.1 Acidobacteriota bacterium
CGTTGATGAACACCTGATGCGAACCGGGCCCGACCGGATACACCCCCATCTCGAGCGATGCCTTCATCGTCCCGCCGATCAACCGGTCCATGACCTTCTCGGTCCCGGTCAGCCGGGTGGCGTGGTAATGGCCCAGCAGGAGCGCGGCCGGCTCGAAGGTCAGGTCGCCGTTGATGACGGTGATGCGGAGCGGATCGGCCCCGACGTTCGCGCGCGGTCCGGGAGCACCGGAGCGCGCCGCGACGGCGAGCGCTGGACGCACGGCGCCATCGGTCATCGCGCCGCGCAGCAGACGACGATCCGGCAGTTGCCTGCGCGGGTCGACGCCGTTCAGCGGCTGCGGGCGGCCGAGGAGAGCGTGCACCAGGAAGTCGGCGGTTTCCGGCTGCGCAAAGAAGGTGACGTGCGTCACGGAGGCGCCGGGCAGATTGCCGCCGGGACCGAAGCATCCGATTCGTGCCGCGGGAATGGAGACGCCGTTCGCCCGGTCGATGCGCCATCCGCCTTCGGACGGGACGACCAGATCGTTGGCGGATCCGAAGAACTGATCCACGCCGATGTCGAGCAGGCGCTGCAGCACGGAGCCGGAGGGATGGTAGTTGGCGACGAGCGCCGAGTAGGCGTCCGGCGAGGGGCCCGGCGGCTGCTCCATGGCGTCGATCAGATCGCCGTCGCCGTCCATGGCGTGGAGGCCCGGGATGTCGCCCGAGGCGTGGTTGGCCAGCCAGACCAGGCCGTTGGCGACGAAGTCCGCGCCGGTCGTGAAGGGATTGTCCGGAAACATCTCGAGGAGGTTGGCGATCCAGCCGACGGTCTCCTCCCAGCGCCCGGGCGTCGCGAGCGGCGTGCCCCCGTTCGGTGACGCCACGAGCACGGCGCGGCCGAGCGTCAAGCGGCGCGACAGGTCGCCGAGCGTCTTCCCCTGCTCGACGAGGTAGCGCAGCACGAGCCCGCCACGCGAATGCGTGACGACGTCGAACGTGGTGACCTGCTCGGGGAGCGCCTCGAGCAGCATCCGCGCGTTCTCGGCGGGCGTCCGGCTCACGCTGAAGTGATCGAACGCGAAAATACGATCGCCGTACGTCTCCTTCACGCGGTCGAAGAAGCTGGACGCGGCCAGACCACGATACGCGGCGGCGCTGTTGGAGAACGTGCCGTGGAGAAAGAGCAGCGACCGCGCGGGAGACACCGGGCGTGCCGCCACGAGCGCGCCGGCGGCGAGCGTCTCCTTCGACACCGCGCGCCAGCCTTCGGCGAGCCCGCGCCGCTGCCAGACCGCGGCTTCGACCGCGGCGGCCAGCCGGGGCAGCAGGAGGCTGGCGGCCTTGTCGGCGCTGACCTTGGCGACCTTGATGACGATGGCCTTGATGGCGGTTCCGGCGAGGCCGCGGCTTGCGGTGCGGCGGGGCGTGATCTGGAACCGGACTGTCGAAGGGCCACGGACGCCCCGGGTGGTCGCATCCACCGGTCGATGGAACGTCAGCGCGCCGGACGGATGCCGGACGGCCAGCAGGGCCGTGTGCCCCGGCTCCAGGTCACAGCTCAAATCCAGTCCGTCGGCCGGCGCCTCCGCGCGGGTCGCCCGACCTTCGGGCGACGTCTGCCCGCGCGTGGCCGGTGCGGGCTCGAGCACCACTTCCTCCGCCACACGCGACTGGGCGGTCAAAAACTCCGGAGGGACACCCGGAAGATCGGGCGCCGCCACGCGCGCGGCCCCTCGGGTCCCTCCGAGGCGCCTGATTCTCCAGCCCGGCGAATTCACGTGGACAGCCATGGCCTCCTCGGATGTGCTTCAGTCGTGATCGTTGCTGTCAGCGGCGGCGCGATGACGCCCGCGCCTTCGGTGTTGCGCGCCGGGCCGACGCACCGGCGGGCGCACGGCGTCGGGCCGCGCGCGTCTTCGATGGCCGCACCGTCTTGCGTGCTCTCGAGGCCGGCGCGGCCTTACGCCCGCTGGCCCGCCGCGTCGCCGGTGCGCCGCGCAGCGTGAGCCTCGGGACGGACCGCACGGTGGTGTCGGGCGTTGCGCCGAGCGTATACGCCGGCAGGATGCCCTGGGCGTAGAGCAGCGCATAGACCAGCGCCTGATTCGTCTTGTGGCCCGGGCGGAACACGTTGTTGTGGAGCCACTCCTTCGCATGGGCCAGTCCGCGCCCGAGGTCGATGTCGACGTCGGCTGAGTGGACGAGCATCCCCTCGTCTCCGCCGAGCGGCGCCGGCTCGCCGGAGAACGAGAGCTGGACGTTCCCTTCCGCGAACCGGGTGTGCTTCCAGCTGTCCGGATGTGCGGGAAGGCTCGGCACGGCCGCCGGTGCGCCGTGCCCGGGTGCGCCGGCAAACGCGCCGGCCCGCGGCATCCGCGCCTTGAGCGCGGCATCGAACTGCAGAAAGACCCGGTCCACCGCGACGTGCTCGACGGCCCTGACGAAGGCAATCAGAGGCGTGCCGTCGATCACCGTCTCGCGCAGCTTGCTCTCCACGTTGAGGAAGGCCATCTTCGCGGCCTCGTCGAGCGAGGCGAACGCGGCGGCATCGATGCCGGTCCCGGGCGCGACAAATGGGGACGCGAGCTCCTGCAGTCGTGCGAAGCCGTGCCCCAGATCGGCAGTGCCGGGCGCATCGGGCACCAGCATGAGCCTGAGGATCAGATCGTCTACCTCGGTGTCCTCCGGCGTCCGGAGAAAGTCGAGACGCCGCACGAACTGCCAGGCAGGACGATGGCGCGGGGCGGAGAAGGTGAGGCCGTACATCTGTCCCGCGTCGAAGGGCAGATCCAGGAGGAGCTCAACCGTCGACTGTTCGGTCTTCCCCTGATACAGGAGCCGCGGGCCGCCCGCGGCGAACAGATCGGCCACGCGGATCTGCAGCGCGCCGCCTCCCCAGAGGTTCCGGTCGCTGCCGTAGAGGATCACCGTCACGCGCTTCCTGATCATTGCGCCTCCTTCTATGCCGCGCGCCTCGCCGCGGACCCGCGTCAGCCGGTCGCCCGTCCAGTTCACCCTGGCGGAGGCCATCGACCACACCGCCTCGAGCCCTCCCGCCTTGTAGCAGCTCGCGCATTCCCCGATCGACATCGACGGAAGCTGCACGTGCGGCTTGTCGAGGAACTTCTTCCACGTGCCGCCCCACTCGAGCCCGTGCGCGGCCGCGACCTCGCCGATGGCGCTCCAGACCGGCATCGGCGCGTCCCAGTCGGGCCGGTCGTTGACGAATGGACACAGGTCGGCCGCGAGGCCGTAGTTGTGATTCGATTCACCGCCGCGCGCCCGGGTCACGATCGGGCCCGGCGTCGTCCGCCCCTTCGCGAACAGCGCGTCCTGCTCCGCGATCGTCCGCAGCCCCTGCACGACTTCCACGGCGATGCCCCGGACCGCGAGATCGGCAAGGACGCCGCGCAGCGCGGAGGCCAGTGCGGGATGGAGCTGCTGGAGCCGCTTCTCGGATGAGGCCTTCATCTACCCTCGTAAAGCCGTCTAGGCGGAGAAGAGCGGCTGCTCGAATCGAGCCTTGTGCCCTTCGAGCTGGGGTACCTGCTCGAATTTCCTGGTCGCGAGCTCCTCGGCGGCGCGGTCGTGAAGCTGACGGTACGTCAGCTTGCCCTTCCCCGAGCGAATCGCCTGGACGAGCGCAAAGGTCAGGGCGCCGTTGTAGCGGCCGTTGATGAAGGCGTCGGCGGAGGTCTGCGTGTCGCGGCACCCGGTAATCAGGACTTCGGGCAGGTCCGCGTTCACGATATCTCTCGCCTTGCGCGTGGCTCGCGGCGATCGACGCAGCTCGCCTGTCACCTTCTTCGGCAGGCTGCGGCCGGATTCGACGGTCGCCAGGCCCCACGGGCTGGGCAGATACCGCTGCTTCACCGGCGCGTCCGGCGGCAGGATGGCCCGCGTGTTGGTGCCGGAGTGGCAGCAGTCCATGATGACCGTCAGGTTGACGCCCGGGCGGAGCTTGTCGAACGTGGTCCGGAGCCAGTCGTCTCTGAGCGGATCTTCCCAGTCGAGATCGGTCGGGCACAGGATCTCGTCGCGGCCGTCGGCCTCGTCCTTGTTGTCGTCGGGCACATTCGACCCGTGGCCGGAGTAGTGCAGCAGCGCGACATCGCCCTTCTTCGACGCGCTGATGAGCGCCTTGATGCCCGCCTGGATGGCCTTCTTCGTCGCGGCGCCGTCGATCAGAGTGGTGATGTCGCCCTTCTTGAAGCCGGCGAACTCGACGATCGCGGCGGTCAGGTCCTGCACGTCGTTGACGCAGCCCCGCAGGTCCGCGCCGGCCATCTGATACTTGTTGACGCCGATGAGCAATGCACGTCTGGCCATGGCTGCCTCCTGAAACGGCGAACTCAGGTTCGCCGGACGAATCGAATCTGTGAAGGGTCCGTCAGCAGTGGGCTGACGCCTTCCTCGTCGCCATCGAACGGGTCGAGGTCCGCGAGCTGCCCGAACGACAGCTTCGCACGCTGCTCGATCGCGCTGATGCGTGTCTGCGTCGTCTTGTGCTGGCCGAAGACGAATTCCTCCTCGCGGAGAAAGTCGGCCTGCGACATCGTATAGCCGGTGGCGCACAGCGCCCGGGTCGCATCGTGCACGAACACGATGACCTTCCAGAACGAGCGCGGAATCCGCACCCCGCTGCGCACCGGATCGTCGGCGAGGAGGAAGGGGCCCGTGAACACGGAGATGCGCATCGCGTCGGAGCGGGCGTGGTCGAGCGCGTAGCTCTCGAGCGCCAGCCAGATGCCGGCGTTGAAGGGCTGCATCTGGGGGACCGCGTTGGTCACGTGCATCGAGTCGCTGTTGCCAAGCGCGGCCTCCGCCGGCTCGCCCCAGATGGGATCCTCGCGTCTCGTCATGTGCCCGCGCGCGAACAGCGGTTCGTTGCCGTAACACTCCTCGCGGATCTGCTGGCCAGACGGGATGCGGGGGTCCATGCGCCACGACGGACGTTTGAACCGGTGGGGCCGGCTGCCGTCGATGTTGCCCGCGCTGAAGATACAGAGTCGCCGGCTCCGGCTCATCACGACGGAGAAGTGCTGGTACTTGAGCTCCGTTTCTTCCCGCCCCTCCACACGGAACGCGAGCACGTCGCCCTGATTGCGCACGACCGGCAGCGGCACGCGCTCCCCGACGAACGCTGGATCGTAGCCGGTGCGCCCGACATAATCGGCCGGCACGCCTTCCACGATCGGCTCCGGCAGGTCGGTCGTGCCAGCGGGCGTCGGCGGTGGGACGTCAGGCGCCGGCGGGCGCGGGTCGGGACGCGCTGGCCGCACTGGCCCGGGCGGCCGTGCTGGCGCAGGGGGCCGTCCCGGCACGGCCGGCCGCAGGACCCGTTCCAGACGTTCGGCGACGACCGCGGCGGGGACAGCGTAGTTCGCCTCGAGAAAACGTCCGGCGAAGTGCAGGCCCACCGCGTCGCCGGTGGCCAGGTCCAGCAGCACCGAGCCGGAGTTGCCGCCGAGCGTCGAGCAGTCGTGCAGCAGCACGTCCTGGCGCGCCTCCGTGATCTGGCCGGGCGCGAGGCGCTTCTTGTCGTAGACGTCGCCGAAGATCTCGTGCATCAGCGTGTCGTCCGGCACCCGGCTGTCGCGCGCGGGGTACCCAATCACGGCAACCTGCTGCTCGGCCCGCGGCGGCGCGGCCGCGAGGGGGATCGGCACGGCCAGCTCGTGCCGGTTCGCTCCTGCCTCCACACGGAGCAGGGCGAAGTCCGGTCCGTCCGCCTTCTCGATGTGGAGAATCTCGACAATCGAGAACTCGAGACGCTCCGCGCGGCCCGCCTCCTCGAGAAAATCAATCGAGGCGTCGATCGGGCCCGCGCCGCGAAGCTGCTTGAATGTGAAGCGCCCGCGCGCGCGGCGGCCGAACTCCAGGGCGACGTGGCGATTGGTCACGATGGTGTTGTGCGCGATCAGCCATCCCGTGCCGACGTACTCGACGCCGGGCACGCCTCGCACGTCGATCCGACCGACCGCGCAGGCCGCGCGCTGCAGGTGCGAGGCCGAGGCCTGCAAACGCGATCGCCAGACGACGCTTTCGGTGTCGGTGAACTGGAGCTGGGGCGTGCCGCCCACGATGGCCAGCACCGGACGGCCGACGCGCAGCACGATATTGCGCAGGGCGCGGGCGTCCGACGATGCGGCGCGGGCGAGGCCGCGCGACCCGGCGACGACCGGGCCGTCCGTCCCAGTCGCGGGCCACTCGCCGCGGGCGAGGATCTCGTCGGCCAGCGGACGATCCGCCGACGCGAGCGTCGACAGCAGCGCCTGGAGCCGGATGTCGAGATCGCGCATGACCGGCGGCGCCTCCTTCGTCAGTGGAAGGTCTGTGGATGGTAGACGCCGAGGATCTCCTGCACCATGGCCTCACGCGACGGGAAGCGTGTCTCGTCGTAGCAGCCGAGGGGGTTCTCCGGCGCGTTCACGAGGCAGCGGTTGCAGTAGGTGCACGGGTTGGCGGGCCGGCCGATCCCGTCCGCGAATTGCCGGACCAGATCATTGTTCGCGATGAGCGGGCGCGCGATCGTCACGCCGTCGCAGTCGCCTCTCGCGATCGCCGCTTCGATGATGGCGGCGGTCTGGAACCCGCCCGTGCACAGGACGGGGATCGCGCCCACCGCCTGCTTGATGGCCCGCGCGTCCGGCAGGTTCATCCCTTCGATGCGGTCCAGTGGCCCGCGCGCCTCTTCCCATCGCCGCTTGAACAGCTCGCCGGTGAGCCGCCCCGTGAAGAGCAGGTAGTTACGCAGCGCCAGCACGCCGCTCGAGATCAGGCTGTCGTAGGTCTTCTGCAACTCGTCCACCGGCAGGTCGCCGGCCGGGTTCTTCGGGTGCGGAAACGCGCTTCCCGACGAGACATGAATCGCGTCCACGCCGTCCTCGAGCAGCCAGCGGCAGACCTGGGACGACTCCTCGACCGTGTTGCCGGGCTTCTCGTCCGGCAGCAGCGCATTGTTGAACTCGGTCGCGCTGATTTTCATCTGCAGATGGAAATCCCGACCCACGCGGGCACGGATGGCCTGCACGATCTCGCGCACGAACCGGGCGCGGTTGGCGAGCACACCGCCGTAGCCGTCCGTGCGGTCGTTGATGGCGGAGCTCAGGAACTGCGTGATCAGGTAGCCGTTCGCGCCGTGCAGCTCGACGCCGTCGAGACCCGCCTCGCGAGCGCGGCGCGCGCCTTCGGCGAACGCGCGCACGGTCTCGTCGATCTGCGCGAGCGTCATGGCCTCGCACTCGAACCCGTGCAGCGGATCCTTCTGCGCGGTCGAGCTCAGGCCGAGGGGAAAGTCGATGGTCGGAATGTCGCGCTGCCGGCCGCCGTGGCTCAGTTGCAGGATGTACTTGCAGTCGTGCGCGTGGACGCCCTCGCCGAGCGCCCGCCAGAACGGCACCCGATCGTCGCTCGCGATGGTCGCGTAATTCGGCAGGATACGGCCGCGCGGATGGACCGGCACGAAGGACGAGATGATCGCGCCCACGCCGCCGCGGGCGAACTTCACCTCCCAGTTGATGCGCGCCTGGGCCCCGGTCCCGTCGTAGTTGTCGAAGCGGCCCGAGATATTCGATCGCAGCACGCGGTTCTTCACCGTCAGGCTCCGGAACGCCAGCGGCGAGAAAATGCGGTCGTAGGTCATGTGAGTGCGGCGGATTATAACCGAACCTTCGCTTCCCGATTCGGGAAGTTCGTGGCAGAATCGACCCGCCCAACGACATCTCAGATCGCGAGGAGCCCGATGCCGGACAAGTTGCTCGGACGGATTGGCGATTTCCTTCAGAGTAAGAGGCCCTGGTACCAACTTCCCAGGCTCCTGGCGATGCCGAGACTGGTGGAGATCCGCAACCAGCTTCGAGAGCAGAATCTTCACGACACCGAGGAGCCTCCCCTCGTCAAGCGGCCCATCCCGCCCGATCTCGATCCTGCCATCCGCCACGGGCGCACGGTGGACGGCAGCTCCAACGACCTGGAATACCCCGCGATGGGATGCGCCCACCGCCGATTCGGGCGGAACGTACCGCTCGAACACACCTTTCCCGACACGCCGAACCTGATGGTGCCGAGCCCGCGCCTCGTCAGCCGCGAGCTGATGACACGCGACACGTTCCAGCCGGCGACCATCCTCAACCTCCTGGCCGCCGCCTGGATCCAGTTCATGGTCCACGACTGGTTCGTCCACAAGCGGTCCACGCGCGAGGAGGGCGTGGACATTCCGCTCGTCCCCGGCGACAACTGGTCCGACGCCACGATGCGGATTCCCCGTTCGGTGCCCGACCCGGCGCCGCCCGGCTCCACCCGCCCTCCGGCCTACTCGAACCCGAACAGCCACTGGTGGGACGGCTCCCAGATCTACGGCTCCGACCCGATCGTCGCCGCCCGGCTGCGCACCGGCGAGGGCGGCCTGCTCAAGCTCGAGGCGACGAAGCTCCTCCCGGTGGACCCCGAAACGGGGGTCCATCTGAGCGGCTTCAGCGACAACTGGTGGGTCGGACTCGCCATGCTGCACACGATCTTCACGTGCGAGCACAATCACGTCTGCGGGCTGCTCGCGAAGCAGCACCCCGCGTGGAGCGACGCGCAACTCTTCACGACGGCCAAACTGATCAACTCGGCCGTGATGGCCAAGATCCACTCGGTCGAGTGGACGCCGGCCATCCTTCCGCACCCGGTGATCGAAATCGCGATGCAGACGAACTGGTACGGACTCAACGGCGGCGAGCTCCAGGAGGTCTTCACCTTCCTCGACGACCACGAAATCCTGGGCGGCATCGTCGGCTCGAAGCACGATCACCACTCCGCCCCGTACTCGCTGACCGAAGAGTTCGTGTCGGTCTACCGGCTGCACCCGCTCATCCCGGACGAGGTCCTGTTCCGCAGGCTCGCAGACGACAGCGCGATCGACACGATCCAGCTCCCGGCCATGGCGGGGCGTCAGACGCCCGCGGTCGCCGCCCGCATTCCCATGGCGGATCTCTTCTACTCCTTCGGACGCACGCATCCGGGCGCCGTCACGCTGCACAACTATCCGACGCATCTCCAGAACCTGACCCGCGACGACGGCGAGCACCTGGATCTCGCGGCCGTGGACATCTATCGCGACCGGGAGCGCGGGGTTCCGCGCTATAACCACTTCCGTCAACTGATGCACAAGGATCCCGTCAAGTCGTTCGAGGAGCTGACCGACAACGCGGTCTGGCGCGAACAGATCCGGAAGGTCTACAACAACGACCTCTCGAAGGTGGACCTGATGACCGGGCTCTTCGCCGAGCCGCTGCCGCCGGGCTTCGGCTTCAGCGAGACGGCCTTCCGGGTCTTCGTGCTGATGGCGTCACGCCGCCTGAAGAGCGACCGCTTCTTCACCGACGACTACCGGGCCGAGCTCTACACCGAGTTCGGGCTGGACTACATCAAGAACAACTCGATGCTGACCCTGCTGACGCGTCACTATCCGGATCTCGCGCCGGCGCTCAAGGGCGTGACGAACGCCTTCAAGCCCTGGCGCTCGGTCCTGTCATGAGGTGCGCACCATGAAGAAGCCTGCTGCCCGTCGCGACCGTTTCGAGCCGTCCGACCTCCATGAACGCTGCTGCGTGGCGCCAAGTCCTGTCCTCCGGGATCGCATCCGCGAGCGCCTCCGATCGCTCGGCGCCGACCGCGACCTCAGCCTCGGCGGCCGCGTGGTGGTCGAGACCCAGAAGCGCCCCGGCTTCAACGACGGCCTGATCATTCCCGGCACCGAATACCCGCTCGGCACATCCGTCCGCACGATTCGCCGCGCCGCCGCCGCCAGGGCGCCGCTGCGAGGCCCGGTGCGCGTCATTGTCGTCCTCGTCGATTTCGAGGACGCGCCGATGAAGACGCTCCCCCAGCACTTCACGGATCTCTTCTTCTCGACCGGCAAGGTCCCGACCGGCAGCGTCCGCGAGTACTTCACCGAGGTCACCCGCGGGCTGCTGACCCTGACCGGCGAAGTCGTCGGCCCCTACCGGCTCCCGCACACCCTCGCGGCCTATGCCGGGGGCCAGTCCGGCACCGACAACCCGGCGCCGAATGCGCGGACGATGGCGCGGGATGCGGCGAAACTGGCGGACCCCGACGTGAACTTTGCGCCGTACGACAACGACGGCAACGGCTTCGTGGACGCCTTCATCGTGGTGCACGCGGGGCCCGGCGCCGAGGAGACGGGGGATCCCAACCACATCTGGTCGCACAAGTGGGTGCTCTCGGGCGGCGCCCTCGAGGCGGACGGCGCGAAGATCTTCGGCTACCTGACGATTCCCGAAGACAGCCGGATCGGCGTCTGTGCGCACGAACTGGGGCACCTGCTCTTTGGCTGGCCGGACCTCTACGACACCGACGGCACGAGCGAAGGGCTGGGCAACTGGTGCCTGATGGGTGGCGGGAGCTGGAACGCCAACGGAGACATTCCCGCGCATCCGTCGGCCTGGTGCAAGGCCCACCAGGGCTGGGTGTCGGTCGTCAATCGCAAGACGAACGGCACGATCACGGTGAAGGACGTGAAGACCGATCCGAAGGTCTACCGGCTCTGGAAGAACGGCGCGGCGGGCACGGAGTATTTCCTGGTGGAGAACCGCCAGCGCACGCTGTACGACCGGAAGCTGCCAGGCGCGGGCCTGCTCGTGTATCACATCGATGAGGCGATCGACGGCAACGAAGACGAGAACCATCCACTGGTCAAGCTGCTCGAAGCCGACGGCCTGCGCCATCTGCACACGGGCGCGAATCGCGGCGACACGGGCGATCCGTATCCGGGCAGTTCAAAGAACGTCACCCTCACCAACGCTTCGACGCCGGACGCAAACGCCTACGGCGGCGTCGACGCGTGCGTCAGGATCACGAACATTGTCGTCAGCGGGACCGGGGTGAAGGCGCGGATCGCCGTCAAGTGCGCCGCCGGATCGGCGCCCGCGTCCTCCAAGAAAAAGCGCGTCGGCGGGGCGCGGAGTTCGAGCCGGGCGTCGGCCGCTCCCACCCAGCAGAAGCGCCGCCCGCGAGCGAAACGATCGACCCGCACCACGCGGGGGCGCGCACGATAGCCGCGCCTCGCGGCGGCAGACGATGGTACAGATAGCCGAGAACTGGTCGCGGATTCACGGCCGCGTCGAGGCGTGGACGGCCCCGCAGGGACCGGGAGAGCCGGGCAGGCTGACGCTCGTCGTCGATCGTGTGGACGCTGTCGTCTCGGAGGACGGGTCGCGCCATCGCAATCTGCTGGCACAGTCCGCGGGCAGGACCGTCGAGGTGATGGTGCCCGCGAGCGCCATCGCTGGCCTCGAGCCACGTGCGGGCGCGACAGTCGCACTCGACGTCCGCGCCGGGCGATCGCCGGGACGCGTGTTCGCCCACCCCGGACGCATCACGCTGGCGCCATGATGTTCCTCCTGACGACGGGGATCGCGATGCTGCTCCAGGCACAGCCGTTCGTGCCCCCGCCTGGCGCAGCCGACCTCGACCTCATCGAAGCGGCCAGGTCAGGCCAGGTCGCCCAGGCGACCGCCCTGCTCGAGAAGGGCGCGAACGTGAATGCGATCGACCGCCGCGGGTTCACGCCGGTGATGTGGGCCTCCGCGAGCGGTGACGCGCCGATGGTGCGACACCTGATCGAACGCGGGGCGTTGCTGAACGCACGGTCGAACGATGGCACCACGGCGTTGCGGCTCGCCTCGGCGAACGGCTTCGTCGAGGTTGCGCGGCTGCTCCTCATCCGCGGCGCCGACATGGCCCCTTCGAAAAACGGGACCAGCGCCAGGCAGATCGCAGCCGCGCGCGGCCACGCCGAGATGGAGACCCTGCTCGCCCAGGCAGAGGATCTGGGGGCGAGACTGCTGAAGGCGGCGGCCGAGGGGCACGACACGCTCGCGCGCCAGTTGCTGGCGGCGGGCGCCCCGGCCAGCATCACCGACGAGCGCGGTGCGACGCCGCTCATGCTGGCGGCTCGCAACGGCGACCTCGGTCTGCTGCAGGCGCTGCTGTCGAGAGGCGCCGACGCATCGGCGCGCGACGCGCAGGGCCAGACGGTCCTCCAGTGGGCCGAGCCGTCCCCCACGACAGGGAAGTACGTGATCGCTTTCCTGCGCGATCGCGGGATCACGGGAGAGGCCGCCATCCAGCGCGCAGCCGCGCCCGCACCTCAAGTGAAGGCCAGCCTGGACGCGCTCGCCACGCTCCTCGGTCGCGTGCCTCCCGCACCGGCCTCGAGCGCCGCGCTGCGGCGGGCGACCACCGCGCTCACACAGCTTCGCGCGCTCTCGGCGGCGTGGCCGGTCGACTCTCCCGCCGACTACCGCGACAACCTCGCGGGACATGTGCGCAGGCTGCAGACGGCGCTGACCGCGGCCGAGACCCGAACGCTGACAGCGACGCTGGACGCCGTGGCCGAGGACCTCGAGATCAAGCTCGAACACTGCGTGATGAGCGGCGGCAAGCTCGGCGCCCCCGTCGCCGTGAAGGTACGAACCGTGCGGGAAGGCCAGGAGGTCAGGAGCTGGCAGGTCTTCTACCTGCCGCGCGTGCTCGAGACGGCGCCTGGCGTGCGGCCCGATCTGTTCCCCCAGTTGAGCAGCCCCACCGAGGAGCTGCTCGTGCCCGGGCGGTACGTGATGTGGGTCCGGGATCCCACGACGACGCGAACGGGCGAGCGGACGATCGTCAAGGTAGGTGGCGGCAGGAAGGACCTGCTCCTGGACCTCCCGCTGCCTTCCTCGCCTGCGCGATGACGGCTGGCCTGCTTCCGGGCAACCGGCGCGTGTGGCTCGTGGTGGCTGCCGCTGGCGTGGCCGGCGTGGCCGCCGCCCTCGTGCCTCCTCCATCGGTCGTAGCAGACGACGGCGGCCGGCGCGCGTTTGCCGCGCTGGCCTCGATCGCCGTCGTCGCCGTCGCCATGCTGCCGTTCGTGATGTGGCGCGGCGCGCGACGTCCGGCCTTCTGCCTCGCCGCCGCGGGCGCGGCGCTCGCCGCCGGCAGCGCGTCGTTTTATGC
>JANPJN010000802.1:0-2320 GCA_031425515.1 Acidobacteriota bacterium
GTATTGTGTGCGCTCGGCACAACATCCAGGGGTGGTGATTTCAGTGGCTCACGACAGCAGACCGGCGGCGCCGGACCGGCGCACGTTCCTTCAGACTCTCGGCGCGGCGGCTGTCGCGCTGGCGGCGCCCTCGGTGAGTCAGTTCACGGGATCGCCTGGAGCGCTCGCGGCCGCGCAGGCGCCCGTGCGGCTCGGGGTGGACATGTTCAGCCTCCGGGACCAGAACTGGACGCCGATTCAGCAGCTCGAGTTCGCCGCGAAGTGGAAAGTGAAGGTCGTCCACTTCAGCGAGATCCGATTCCTCGGCACGCTCGATCCCGCGAATCTCCGCCGCGTGCGCGAGCGCGCCGACGAGCTCGGCATCGACATCGAGATCGGCATGCGATCGATCTGCCCGACCTCCGCGATGTTCGACAAAGCCCAGGGCACGGCCGAGGACCAGATCGGACGAATGGTCGATGCGGCGCGGATCGTCCGCTCCCCCATCGTCCGCGCCGTGCTGGGGAGTGCCGCCGACCGCAGGGGGGGCATCGAGCGCCACATCGAGTCGATGGTCGGCGTGCTCAAGGCCGTCCGGTCGCGCGTGATGGACGCCGGTGTTCGGATTGCGATCGAGAACCACGCGGGCGACATGCAGGCGCGCGAGCTGAAGACGCTGGTGGAGGCCGCCGGACGAGACTTCGTAGGTGTGTGTCTCGACTCGGGCAATCCGGTGTGGACGATCGAGGATCCGCATTTGACGCTCGACACGCTCGCGCCGTATGTGTTGACGAGCCACATGCGCGACAGCGCGCTCTGGAACACGCCCCAGGGAGCGGCCGTGCGCTGGACGCGCATGGGCGAGGGCAACATGGGGATGGACCGGTACCTTCGGACGTACCTCGAGAAGTGTCCCGGCCGTGCCGTTTCACTCGAGGTGATCGTGACGCCGCAGCCCCGCATGGTGAACTACCGCGACCCGCAGTTCTGGGAGATCTACCCGACGACGCCGGCGTGGGAGTTTGCGCGCTTCGTGACCCTCTGCGACAAGGGCACTCCTGTCGTGGCGCCCGCCCCCGACCCGGCGGACTCACCCGCGGCGCGCCAGCTCAAAGACGTCGAGGCCAGTCTCCGCTGGACGCAGGAGTTCCTCGCGAAGGGCTGAAGGCGCCTACTTCGCCTTGACCCGCGCCGCGACAAGCTCTTCCGTGGCGAAGTCAGCCACCTGACGAGTGAATCGGATTTCGTCGGGAGACGTGATCTTCCCGGTGTACTGGATGCGGATCTCCATGCCCTGGAAGGTCAGCATCTCGACGAAGGTCACGGTCTCTCCCTCGAGTTTGCCCTCACCGATGGCGACCTCCCCGTTGTCCGACTTTGCGGTGCCCGTCACCGCGCCGTCCTTGACGACGAGCTGGTACGTGTAGTTCTGCCGGCCGATCTGCGTATCGAAGGACGCCGTCCAGGCGCCCGAGATATCCGTCGCCGCGCCCGCCGACGCTGACGTCGGCCACAGCACGCACAACAGCACGCCGAGTTTCAGCAGGTTCTTAATCATCCGGCCTCCGGCGCCAGTGTAGAACGTTTATGTCGCTCGGGCGCCTGTGAAATGACGCGCTACGTCTGCCGGTGACGAGGACAGCCGTCCTCGAATCATGACCTCGCGTCTCCCGCCGGCGACACGGTGCGAGTGTGGCGAGAGTGTGGCAAGTGTGAGGAGCCGAGGCGGCGGATCCCGAGGCCGCGTGACCGTCGCATCTCTCTCGTCATTGTTTGGTCACATCTCGGTTGCGGCCACGCGTAAAAGCCACACGACTGCAGCGCGAACTGTCTTCCACAGCGGACGGTCCCCGCGGACAAATTGCACGCCTGCGTGGGCAAATTTTTGGCAATCGTCTTGCTCGGCGTCCGCTAACCCTCCAGCGTCCCGTGAGGGCTTCACGGTAACGACGTACCGCGATCAGCCGGAGGTCACATGCGCTCTCTCGTCAACCCTCACACGACCGGACGGCGATCTCTCTCGAAAGGCACGACCGTGCTGGCGGTGTCGGTGGCGCTGACGATGGCCGCCATCGGCTCACCCTCGACGAGGTCGGTCGCGCGGCGGGCGGGGTGGTACGCGGGTACTGACGTACGCATCGCGGCGCGCATCGTCGTCCGCTACCTCGCCAACGCCCGCGGGTGACCCTGACCCGGATTCTCGACTCGGGAGCTTGAGCAGAATGCGCAGCAGAAAAGTGGGGCGTCGTGAAGCCCTGGGTACTCTCGGCGCGGCCGGCGCCGCCATGGCGTTTGGCTGCGGCAGCTCCCCGGCCGCCCCGTCGCCGAGCGGATCGACCAC
>JANPJN010000803.1:0-4899 GCA_031425515.1 Acidobacteriota bacterium
GTTTCGACTACCAGACGCAGCAGGTCATCGGGACCGTGTCCGTCGTCTACCAGCACGATGAAGTCCGGCCGATACCGACGCACGTCGGATCCTAAGCGGTAAGGAACATCGAATCCAAGATTGTGGTTCTTCGTGTACGCCGCCACGCGCGGATGCGCCTCGACGACGCGACAGAGCTCGGCCTCCCATTGACTGTCCAGCACCACCCAGTTGACATGGTTCTTCGGCGGCGGGCCGCTCGTGTCCCAGCGATCGGGCCTCGACGTCGGGAAGCGGACGTGCGCCGTGGAGCCTGCCGGATTGTACGGATCGAGCAACGCCTTGATCGGCCGGTGTCCCTGCAGTGCGGTCGTGATGCCCGCGGTGATCCGGTTGCAGGCCGTGTCAGCGAGATCGTCGTACAGGAGCAGCGCGGGGTACGTGCCGCCCTTGCAAACGAGGCACGTGTCGAGCCACTTCTTCGTGATTCGCTTCAACTGACCGAACAGGTGAAGCTTCGGATCTTCACCGGCATCTCGCCAATCTTTGTAGACAAGGCGTTTCGTCAGGTGGAACAACAGCGTCGCTGGCCGCACCTCCTGGAGATGTTCGACGGTCATGTCCGCGGTTGCGCCGATGATGCCCTGGTTGCGCGTGTGGGTCGGACCGACGAGATCCGGCGTCAGCTCGAACACGGAGTCGGCGTTGAACGTTGCCGTGAGCCGCTCGGTCGGCAGCTCCACACGATAGCCCTCGACGCGCGGGAAACGAATCTCGAGGTGGTCCCGGTCGGGCCGAACCGCTCTCACCTGCACCGTTTCCCTCGGCGGAGTCGGCGGCGCGACAACGGGCTTGGCAGTGAAGTCGAACGGCACACCGAAGATGTCGGCGTATTCGGCGTCGAACAGATTGTCTTCGTTGAGGTCGTACGACTGGCGCCGGAGCGCCCGGCCGATGACCTGCTCACAAAGCAGCTGCGTGCCGAACGCCCGGATCCCGAGGATGTGGGTGACATTGTTCGCGTCCCATCCTTCGGTGAGCATGGAGACCGACACGACGCACCGGATGCCGGCGCCGAGCTGGTCCTTCTTGCCGACCGTGTTCATGACCTCGCGCAGCAGCTCCTGGTCGGTGATGGTCTCGGCCGCTCGCGCGTCGCCGGTGCGTTCGACAATGTCGCGACGGAAACGCTCGATCTCGTCCGACGCCATCGCGCGGAACTTGTCGTTGAGTGCCTCGCCCGATTCGAGCTCCTCGGAATCGATGAGCAACGTGCAGGGGCGAGCGAGCGGATTGCCGGTCGTCTCGTCGAAGTTGTCAAAGAGCGCAAGCGCTCCATGCTGGAGTTGCGACAGCGTGGGGTCTTCGCGCTTGCGGTAGAAGCCGGAGATGTAGTCGTAGACCAGCTTCGAGATGGCCGTGTTCTGGCAGACGACGATGAAGCAGGGCGGAACGGAAATGCCGCGCTTCTGCCACAGCTCGAACGTCTTCTTATAGTGTCCGTACAACGCCTCGAGCGCGGTCTTCAACCGCGTGGGCAGCATCAGCGGATCCAGGTCGCCGCCCGTGCCGCGGCCCTTCTTCGGCATGTCCTTGCGGATGTGCTCCCAGAGGTTGCGGTAGATCGGCATCTCCTCGCCGGGGATGTTCTCCGCCACGGGCACGCGCGGCAGCTTGACGATGCCGCACTCGATGGCGTCCATCAGCGAGAAGTCGCTCATTGTCCACGGGAAGAGCGTGCCTTCAACGTAACCGGAACCGTTCAGGAAGAACGGAGTGGCTGAGAGGTCGAAGACGCGAGCGAGCCCCAATGTCCGGTTCACGGTTTCGAGGCCTGAGATCCAGAGGCGCGCGGCCTCGTTGTTCTTCTCGGCTTCCTTCCGATCGTCGCCTTTCAGCTTCTCTTCGTCCGCATCCGGCGGCTTTTCCCGATAGCAGTGATGCGCCTCGTCGTTCAGCGCCAGCACGTGCTTCATGCCCATCAGCTCCGGCACCACGCGCTGGAGCATCTGTCCTTCTGTTTCGAGCGTCTGCAGTTCCGGACCGGTCGCGCCCTCGAGGAGCGCGCGTCCGCCGGCGGAGAGCTCGAGCCGCTCGCGGCGTTTGAAGGCGTGGTAGTTGGTGATGACGATCCGCGCCTTCCTGATGTCCTCGACGAGGTCATTGGGGATCAGGTCGCGCGTGCTGTAGTAGCTGTCCGGGTCGTTCGGCTGCAGGACGCGCAGGCGATCCTTGATGGTCAGGCCGGGTGTGACGATGAGAAAGCCGCGGGTGAAGTGTTTGCTGCCCGGCCGGCGAACGGCGTTGAGCGTCTGCCAGGGGATCAGCATCGCCATCACGGTCGTCTTTCCCGCGCCCGTGGCGAGCTTCAGCGCGAGCCGTTCGATTTGAGGATTCGCGTCGGCGTTGACCGCCTTCAGGTTGTCGAGCAGGCGTTTGCCCGACACCGGATGCGGCGCGACTTCGGAAAACCAGATCGCCGTTTCGACCGCCTCGATCTGGCAGAAGAACGGCCGGACGCCGCCGAACTCGTGATGTCGCCAGTGGTGAAGCAGCCGCGCCGTCTCCGGCGTCACCTGCCATTGACTCGCCGGCAGGTTGCGCCAGGTATCGACCTGCCCGCGCACCTCGTTGATGATGGACGTGAGGTCGTATGCCTGCTTCTTCGTCGAGAGGCCTTTGCCCTCGTCGAGGTCCAGTTCCTCCTGACGGCTCCCGCGCCGTTTTTTCGGCTTCGGGATCGGTGTGATGAACTCGGCCCGCCGACGCTTGTTTTCGATCAGCCGCCCCGTGGGCAGGCCGTCTTCGAGCTCCCAGTGCTGACGCGGATACTCGTACGGCGAGTTGACGATGGGCCGGTCGAAGAACGGGTTGGACATTCCTTGTGGTTCTAGCGGGCATCAGCCCAAGCGTCGTCTGGGATTCTAGTCGAGGTCGAGCTCAGAATGACGTGAGCCGGAAGTCGCGCGCCATCACCAGGTTGGAAAGACGCAATCCTGGAATCCGGATCCCGATACAAAAACGTCTTGGGGCTCGCTTATACTGACCCCGCACCGCGCCTCCCGGGCGCGTGGCGTTTCCCATCCGGAGGTCAGAAAGAACATGGTCCCCTTCCCGCAGAAACAATTCCCGCGGCTGGTCCGCTTGCTCCTCGTACTGCTGATGGCCGCGCTCGTGCCGTCGGCGGCTCTCGCGCAGTTCGACGCCGCGACGGTGCTCGGCTCGGTGCGCGATTCGTCGGGCGGCGTCGTGCCCGGCGCAACGGTCACGATCAAGAACACGGGCACGGGCATCACGGCCACGACGGTCAGTGACCAGGACGGCACCTACCAGTTCCTCAACGTCCGCGTGGGCACTTACAACGTACGGGCCGAGCTGCAGGGCTTCTCCGCCGCCGAGGCGGACGCATTCGCGGTCACGGTCAACGCCCGGCAGCGCGTGGACCTGACGCTCGCGGTCGGCAACGTCGGCGAAACCGTCGTCGTGACCGGCGCCGCGAAGCTCCTCGAAACCGAATCGAGCGAGCGCGGCACGATCATCGACAAGGAACAGATCGTGAACCTCCCGCTGAACGGCCGCGCCTACGCCGACCTCGCGCTGCTGAGCCCGGGCGTCCGCCGCTCGGCCATCGCCGACTCACGCGACGCCTCGTTCAACGTGAACGGCCTGCGCAGCGCCGTGAACAGCTTCATCCTCGACGGCGTGGACAACAACTCGTACGGCACGAGCAACCAGGGCTTCTCGAATCAGCTCGTCCAGGTTTCGCCCGACGCCGTCGAGCAGTTCAAGGTCCAGACCAACAACTTCAGCGCCGAGTTCGGCCGCACGGGCGGCGCGGTCATCAACGCCTCGATGCGGAGCGGCACCAACGCCTTCCGCGGCACGGTCTGGGAGTTCCACCGCAACACGGCGCTGAACGCGGTCGGGTTCTTCAAGCCGACCGGCGGCGTCAAGCCGAAGTTGATTCGCAACCAGTTCGGCGCTGTCTTCGGCGGCCCGATCGTCCGCAACCGCACCTTCTTCTTCGCCGACTACGAAGGCTTCCGTCAGATCTCCCGTCGTCTCGAGTTTGCCAGCATCCCCACGCTCGAGCAGCGGCAGGGCATCCTCGGCAAGCCGATCCAGAACCCCGTCACCGGCGTGGTCTACGCCGACGGCGTGATTCCGGCGAGCGCCATCACGGCGTTCGCGAAGAAGGTCCTCGCGGATCTGCCGGCGCCGACGCGCGCGGGCATCTCGAACAATTTCGACTCGCTCCCCCGCCGCCAGGACTTCAACAACAAGTTCGACGTGAAGGTGGACCACCAGTTCTCGAGCCGCATGACGGCGTTCGTCCGCGTCAGCCATCGAAAGGTGGACAACTTCGAGCCCTCGCCCATTCCGGGCGACACGGGCAGCCCGAGCAACGCCTTCGTCCACGTCCTGAACGACCAGGTCGCCGGCGGCTTCACCTACACGCCGACGTCGAACTCCCTGCTCGAAATTCGGCTCGGCCTCTCCCGCACCGAGGCCGGCAAGGAGCCTCCCGGCGTCGGCTCCCCCGGCATGCTCGAGGCCTACGGCATCTCGGGCCTTCCGACCGACGCGCGCTTCGCGGGCGGCCTCACCGAGCAGGGCGTGACGGGCTGGACGACTTGGGGCCGGCAGAACAGCAATCCCCAGTTCCAGGACCCCTCGGTCCTCAATCCGCGCATCAACTACTCGTGGGTCAAGGGGCGTCAGAGCTTCAAGACGGGCTACGAGTACCAGGCGATCAACACGAAGATCGACGACTTCAACCCGAAGTACGGCCGCGACTCGTATGGCGGGCAGTTCAGCCGGCCCACCGGCGTCACGGCAAGCGACCCGGCGACCTACAACCTCGCCGACTTCATGTTCGGGGCGCGCAGCGCCTACGCGATCATCAACCCGTTCATCGCA
>JANPJN010000804.1:0-2461 GCA_031425515.1 Acidobacteriota bacterium
GCGAGGATGCGCTCAGAGCCGCGCCGCAGCTCCTCCATCGACGTGGCGTACGAGAGGCGGAAGAAGCCCGGCGCGTCGAACGCTTCGCCGGGCGTGATGGCGACCCGGGCCTCGTCCAGCATCGCCTGCGCCAGCTCCGCGCTCGTGCGGATGCCGTCGGGCGAGAGGAGATCCGACGCATCGGGGAACAGGTAGAACGCCCCCGCCGGCTTGACCAGGCGCAGCCGAGGGTCTGCCGAGAGCCATTCGCACAGCTGATCGCGGCGGCGGCGATACTCGTCCAGCATCACCGTCACGCACTCCTGCGGACCGTTCAGCGCCGCGGTGACGGCCTTCTGCGTGATCGAGTTGACGTTCGAGGTCGAGTGGCTCTGGAGGGCATTGCAGGCGTTGATGAGCGGCGCCGGGCCCACGCTCCAGCCGCAGCGCCAGCCCGTCATCGCGTACGCCTTCGAGGCCGATCCGCAGATGACCGTGCGGTCGCGCATCCGCTCGACGAGCACGCGCGGCAGGTTGTGCGCGGCCGGGTCGTAGATCAGTTTTTCGTAGCAGAGGTCCAGCACGACCCAGATGTTCTTCCCCGCGATCCCGTCGGCGAGCCGCGCCATCTCCTGCTCTTCCATCAGCGCGCCCGTGGGGTTACCGGGCGAGTTGATGATGATGCCGCGCGTGCGCGGCGTGACGGCGGCGAGCAGCGTGTCGGCGCGCAGCCGGAAGCCGTCCTCCGGGTGGGTGCGGACGATGACCGGGGTGGCGCCTGCGAGCTTGACCTGCTCGACCAGCGTCGGCCATCCCGGCATGTGCGTGACAACCTCGTCGCCGGGTCCGAACAGGCACATCGCGGCGTTGTAGAGCGCCTGCTTGCCGCCGGCCGACACGATCGTCTCGGCGGCGGTGTACTCGATGCCGTAATCCGTACGGTAGCGCGCGCAGATCGCCCGCCGCAGATCTTCGGTGCCGGCGTTGGTCGTGTATTTCGTGAAGTTCGCGTCGATGGCCGCATGCGCAGCGGCCGAGACGTGCGCCGGCGTCGGGAAGTCCGGTTCCCCCGCCCCGAAGTCGACAATGTCGACCCCCTGCGCCTTCAGTTTCGCCGCCTCCGCCGCCACCTTCAGGGTCGGCGACACCGCAATGAGCTTGGTCCGTTCCGCGAGCATGATTCTCTAGGCCCTCAAGGTTTCGCGCGCGAGCTTCTTGTCGCGCAGCCGCTTCTCGACACTGTCGGGCACCAGGCCGTGGACCGAGCCGCCGAGCGCGACGACTTCCTTCACCAGCCGGGAGCTGACATACGTATAGGGTTCGGCCGGCATCATGAACACGGTTTCGACGTCCTGGTTCAGCCGCCGGTTCATCAGCGCCATCTGCATCTCGAACTCGAAGTCCGACACCGCCCGGAGGCCGCGCACAGTGACGCTCGCCCCCCGCCTGCGGGCGTAGTCCACGAGGAGTCCGTCGAAGGTGTCCACTTCGACGTTACCCCACCCGTCGAACGCCTCGCGCGCGATCTCCACCCGTTCGGGCACAGTGAAGAGCGGCGCCTTTTCCAGGTTGATGAGCACCGCGACCACGATGCGATCGAACAGCCGGGAGCCGCGCCGGATGATATCCACGTGGCCATTCGTGAGCGGGTCGAACGAACCGGGATAGACGGCGAGGACGTTGGGCATCAGTGCAACCTCACAAACCCTGTGGCCCTGGACGTTCAGTCACGCGTCCAGCGCGATCGTGCTGCTCTGCGCCCCTGCCGCCACGTAAAAGCTCAACGCGCTGTCTCCCGACTCCACGACACGGCTGCGGACAAGCCCCCCGGCCTCCGACGGGCTCGCGTCGCGTCGGGCGTGTTCGATCACGAGCAGCACGTCGGGCCCCACGATCGGTCCGGCGGCCGCGAGCGCCGCGGCCAGCTCGGCGGCGCCATAGGGGGGATCGAGGAACACCAGGTCGAAATCACCGCCCGCGACGCGCCGATCGATGCCTGCAAACCCCACGGGGATAATAGCATAGCGGTCCGTGACGCCACACCGCGCGAGGTTCGCCGCGATGAGCCGGAGGGCGCGCGGATCCTGCTCGACAAACGCCACGTGCGTCGCCCCGCGACTGATGGCCTCGATCCCCACAGCCCCCGACCCGGCGTAGCCGTCCAGCAGCCGCGCCCCGCGAATTCGCGGGGCGAGAATGTTGAAGAGCGTCCCCCGCAGCTTATCGGACGTCGGCCTGAGCCCCGGCCAGTCCGGCGCGTCCAGCGTCCGCCCTTTCAGTTCACCTGCAATGATACGCATACATCAGCTGTCAGCTGACAGCTGACAGCTAGTTCCCGCTTCCAGCTTCCGTTTTCAGTAACCGGCTTCCGGTAACAGTACCAGCCATCGAGCTGTCCTGCTGTCGCACTGGGAGCTGGAAGCTGGAAGCTGTCTTACCCCACCCCCACCAACCCGAACCGTTGCGCCCAGCTGGTCTGCAC
>JANPJN010000805.1:0-25431 GCA_031425515.1 Acidobacteriota bacterium
AGTCGGCTACGTGCGGAAAGCGCACGGCGGGCGGCTTCGCGTGGCGCTGATTTTCCCGAACACCTACTTCGTGGGCATGTCGAGCCTCGGGTTCCAGACGGTCTACCGTCTGTTCAACGATCTCGAGGATGTCGTCTGCGAGCGGGCGTTCCTGCCACCCCGACAGGAACTGCAGGCCCAGCTCGAGTCGCGCACACCGCTGCTCACGCTCGAGTCGCAGACGCCGGTCCGTGATTTCGACGTGATCGCGTTTTCGATCTCCTTCGAGTGGGACTACACGAACGTCGTGACCATGTTGCGGCTGGCCGGGGTGCCCGCCCGGGCGGCCGATCGCAATGCGCACCATCCCCTCGTCGTGATCGGGGGCGCGGTGACGTTCGTGAATCCCGAGCCGCTGGCGCCGTTCGCGGAGGTGATTGCGGCCGGGGAGGGAGAGGTCCTCATTCCGGCGCTGTGCGGCGCGATGCGGGAGACGTCCGACCGGGAGGCACTGCTCCAGCGGCTGACCGCCGAACGCGGGTTCTACATCCCGTCGTTCTACGACGTGCATTACGCCGCCGACGGCACCATCGCCGCCTTCGAGCCACGGCCCGGCACGGGGGCCCCTCCTGTCGTGAAGAAGGCCGCCCTCAAGAGCACGGAGCGGCTGGATCCACCGGCGACGTCGATCTTCACGCCGGACACCGAGTTCGGGTCGCGCTTCCTGATCGAGGTCGTGCGCGGCTGCGCGAACCTGTGCCGGTTCTGCTGGGCCGGCTACAACTATCTGCCGGTGCGCGCCTTTTCCGCCGATCGCATCCTGGAGCTCGCCGCCGCCGCCAGGCAGTACTCGAGCAAGGCCGGGCTCGTGTCGATCGCGCTCTGCGACCATCCGGAGATCGAGCGCATCCTCACGGGCCTCCTGGAGCTGGGCTATTCGATCAGCCCCGCCTCCCTGCGGCTCGACGACCTCACCGATCCCATCGTCAAACTCCTGCGCAAGAGCGGGGAGCGGTCGATTACCATCGCGCCCGAGACGGGTTCGGACCGACTGCGCCGGGTCATCAACAAGACCGTCACCAACGACGAGATCGTCGCGGCGACCGAGCTGATTTTCGCCAACGAGATCGACAATCTGAAGCTGTACTACATGATCGGGCTTCCCACGGAGACAGACGACGACCTCGTGGCGATCCGGGATCTGACCGTCACGATGCGGGAGATCATGATGAAGCACGGGCGGCCGCGCGGCCGGCTGGGCCGGATCGTCGGCAGCGTGAATCCGCTGATCCCGAAGCCGGGCACGGCCTACCAGTGGCTCCCGATGGAGGATCCCGCGGTGACGGACGTCAAGGGAAAGCGCCTGCGGCACCTCCTCGCCGGGATCGACAACGTGTACTTCAACATCAAGTCGGAGCGGCATTCGTATTACCAGGCGCTACTGTCGCTGGGCGACAGACGAGTGGCGCCGACCATCGAGGCCGCCGAGCGCAACGGCGGCAACTGGCGTGCGGCGGTCGCCGAGACGGGTCTCGACGCCGCCTTCTACATCTTCCGGGACCGGTCCCACGACGCGGTCCTGCCCTGGGACATCATCGACGGCGGCATGAAGAGCAGCTTCTTCCGATCCGAGTTCGACAAGGGGCTCCGCGAGGAGTGGACGCTCCCTCCCAAACGCCAGAAGGACAACCTGAAGCTGATTCCGGTGCTCTGACTCCAGCCGGACCGCCGGGACCGTGCCGGGCCCCGGCGTCAGGACGCGATGGCCGCGTCCGCTTCGTACTCCGCATACGCCTGCAGCACGAGATCGCGAATGCGATCCTGCGAGGTCGCGTCGGACACGGGCCGCAGGAGCGAGAAACTGCGCCGCTCGCCGTTGACGGAGTACTGCCGTGCCGGGAACGTGACGTTGCGACCGGCGCCGGTTTTGCGCTCCCACACCCCGAATCCAATCAGCTTGAGACCCTCGAGCGGTCCGTCCGTGAAGTGCAGCTCGGCGTCGGCGAGCTTACCCGGAGGGTTCCCCTTGTCGTTCGGCACAATCTTGATCGTCATGGCGTCTCGTCCTTCTCTGGCTGGCTGCGTGCCGTGCCGCGGGAGGCGAGCGCAAGGCGCGGGCCCGGCGCACCGGACGTGCGGCGGTGCGTCGAACGCGCTGACCGCCAAGAGGTTGTAGCGATTGCAGGGTGTGTGACGGCGCCGGGGTCCGGCGCGAAGGGGCGAGGTTGGTGATCCCGGGGTGCCGGTCAGTCGCCCATCATGAGGACCTGCGCCATGGCTAGCGCCTCGGAATGCGTAATCGTGAGGAGTGACGAGGCGACCCCCATGCTCGCCGCGCGCCGGGCGGCGCCGCCGTGCAGGAGCAGGGTCGGGGGGCCGCCGTGCCGGACGACTTCGATGTCCTTCCACAGCACGCCGCGCGAATGGCCGGTACCAAGAGCCTTCATCGCCGCCTCCTTTGCGGCGAAGCGGCCGGCGATGTGGGGGACCGGATCGCGGCGGCGGGTACAATACGCAATCTCACCGTCCGTGAGAATGCGGCGGATGAAGCGGTCGCCGTAACGCTCGAAGACGTCCCGCATCCGCGGGATGTCGGTGGCATCGAATCCGAGTCCGAGAATCTTCATGGCCTACCCCAAGCCTAGCGGCGGTTTCGCATGGGCGCAAGCGCCCTGGGGGAAAGTCCTGCGGTGCACGCCGATGCTCTCGGTCGCCGATCATTTCTTCACCGCTGGCGACCTGCAGCTGCGAGACGATGAGCGGGAATGGGCAGCCGTCGCGCAGGAGATTGGCGTCGAACGGGACAAGCTGCTGCTCGTGAGGCAGGTCCATCGCACGGATGTCTCGGTGGCGCGGCGTGGTGAGGGGACCCCTCGCGAACGGCCCGAGGCGGACCTCCTGCTGACCGATGATCCGGCCAGGGCCATTGCGGTCCGCGTGGCGGATTGCGCGCCGATTCTGCTCGCCGACCGACGGACGGGTGTGGTCGCGGCGATTCACGCGGGCTGGCGCGGAACGGTGGCGGGGGCCGCCGTCACCGGCGTCGAGGCGCTCGCCCGTGCGTTCGGCTCCCGCCCGGCCGATCTCCTCGCGGCCATCGGCCCGTGCCTCGGGCCCTGCTGCGGCGAAGTGGGCGAAGAGGTGCGCGATGCGTTCCGCGCGGCGGGCCACGCCGATGCCGCACTCGCGCGGTGGTTTTCGCCCGGCGCGGCCGGCCGGCCGTACCTGGATCTCTGGACCGCCAACGCGGATCAGCTCGCGCAGTCAGGGATCCCGGCGGATCAAATTCATGTCGCCAGGCTCTGCACGCGGACCCACGCCGACGTCCTGCACTCCCATCGCGCCGCGCGCGAGCGTGCCGGCCGGATGGCGGCCGTGATCCGAACCGGGGGCTGACGTCGGGTCGGCAAACGCCTTCGGCGGTGTCAGGCCCGTCGTCCCAGCGCCCGCTCGGCGGCGTCCATCCCGAGATTCGACAATCGGTCCGCCTCCGTGTTCTTCTCCCGGCGGACGTGCTCGAACTTCACCTGATCGAGCTGATGCACCAGCAGCCGGGCCTGCGCGTGCAGCGGCTGCAGTCCGGCGTTGCGCACCTTGTACTCGCCGCGCATCTGCTTGACGAGCAGCTCCGAGTCGGCGCGAATCTGGACGCGTGGGTGCCGTTCGCGCACGGCCCATCGGAGCGCGGCCAGCAGGCCGTTGTATTCGGCGACGTTGTTGGTGGCGATGCCAAGCCCGCCGTGCAGCTCGTGGAGGAGCGATCCGTCGGCGGCTTCGATGCGCACACCGTAGCCCGCCGGGCCCGGGTTGCCGCGGGCCCCGCCGTCGATGTAAGCGACGATCATCGGTTCAGGGTTGAGGTGCCGCGCCGCCGGTTGCCGCGGGGGCCACGTAGAAGAGGATGCGTGTGCAACTGTCGCACTGGTGGAGGCCGTCGTTGCGCCGCACCTGGTTGAACATCTGGGGCCGCAGGCGCACGTGGCAGACCGTGCAGAGCCCGTCGCGCGCCTCGGCGACCGCGACTCCCCGGTGCCCGTGCGCGATGCGCTCGAACAGCATCAGCGCTTCGCGGGAGAGTGTGGCGACGATCCCGCTCCGGGCGGCCGTGACCGTGGCGAGCTCCGCTTCCAGAACGGTACGCTCCGAGTCGATCGACTGCTGCTTCGTGGCCGCCTCGGCCTGCGCCGCCTTGAGGGCGGCCTCGGCGGCCTTCAGTTCAGCCGCGAACGTCTCGGCGAACTCCATGTGATCGAGAAGCTTGTCTTCGTGCGCGCGCACCTCGTGCTCGGCGGCGGACATCTCCTTCTGCATCGCCTGGTATTCCTTGTTCGTCTTGACCTCCATGAGCTGCCCCTTGTATTTGGAGAGGCGTCCCTGGATGGCGGCGAGTTCCTTCTCGACCTCGCGTCGCTCGGCCTGCGCGGCCGCCATGCGTTCCTTCACGGCCGTGACGGCGGCGGCACGCGCCGCGACCCCCTCGTCGAGCGCCTGCTGGGCCGCCGGCATGTCGGCGATGCGTCGCCGGGCTCGGTCGGCCGTGAGGTCGAGCTCCTGGAGCTGAATCAGGTTCTGGAGATCAGGGTGCATCAAGAAGTCGTCGGTCGCCTAACCAAGGATTACCGGGCAACCCTCGCCTGACACGTGAGCGAAGGTTGGTGGGCCCACCAGGATTCGAACCTGGAACAAGCCGGTTATGAGCCGGCGGCTCTAACCGTTGAGCTATGGGCCCCTAACGGAGTCTACCGACAACCGTGCCCCACCCGGAAGAAAAAAGGGACGCCTACGTACGCCCTTCGAGGAACGCCCGCAGCTTCCGGCTGCGCGACGGATGGCGCAGCTTGCGCAGCGCCTTGGCCTCGATTTGCCGGATGCGCTCGCGGGTGACGGCGAAACTCTGCCCGACCTCCTCGAGCGTGTGCTCGCTTCCGTCGCCGACGCCGAACCGCATCTTGATGACCTTTTCCTCGCGAGGCGTGAGCGTCTTCAGGACCGAGTCGGTCTGCTCCTTGAGGTTCAGGTTGATGACGGCATCGGAGGGCGACACGACCTGCCGATCCTCGATGAAGTCGCCAAGATGCGAATCCTCCTCCTCGCCGATGGGGGTTTCGAGCGAGATGGGCTCCTGCGCGATCTTGAGCACCTTGCGCACCTTCGACACCGGGATGTCCATCCGCTTCGCGATCTCCTCGGAGGTGGGCTCGCGGCCGAGCTCCTGCACCAGGGCGCGCGAGGTCCGGATCAACTTGTTGATCGTCTCGATCATGTGGACCGGGATGCGAATCGTCCGGGCCTGGTCCGCAATCGCGCGCGTGATGGCCTGGCGGATCCACCAGGTCGCGTAGGTCGAGAACTTGTAGCCGCGACGGTACTCGAACTTGTCCACCGCCTTCATCAGGCCGATATTGCCTTCCTGAATCAGGTCGAGGAACTGGAGGCCGCGGTTGGTGTACTTCTTCGCGATCGACACCACCAGGCGGAGGTTGGCCTCGACGAGCTCCTTCTTGGCCTGTTCGGCCTGGATCTCGCCGCGTGCGATCGTCTCGAGCGTCCGCATCAGCTGCTCGGGCGTCTCCTCCAGCTCGTCGGCCATGGCCTTGACCTGGACCTTCAGCTCCTTCTGGCGCTTGAGCAGGTTCTTCCGGTCGTCTTCCTTGAGGCGGCTCTTCTTGCCCCCCTTCGGATTGACCTGGCGCTCGATGTAGTCGATCTCGCGCTTGACGCGCATGACCGCTTCGACCGCTTCCTTGATCTGATCGATCATCCGCCGCTTGATGTTCTCGGTGAACTCGATCTTCCGGATCAGTTTCGACTCCCCGACGCGCGCGCGCAGCGATTCCCACCGCACCTTGCGGTACTTCCGCTTGTCGCGGGTCGTGGCGCCCTTCGCAGTCCCCTCGAGCTTCTCCTTGCACTTCTCGACGGTCTGCCACGCCTTCCGCACGGCCTCGATCTGCCGCATCACCTGCTTCTTGCGGTCGTCGATCTTCTCGTCGGTGAGCTCCTCGTCCACAAACGTCACGAGCTCGCGGATGCTGCGCTCCTCGGCCTTGAGGGCATCGCCCATCTGGATGATCAGCCGGGCAATCGTCGGCGTGCGGGAGATCGACTTGATGACCGCCAGCTTCCCGCGCTCGATGCGCTTGGCGATCTCCACCTCGCCCTCGCGCGTGAGGAGCGGTACGGTGCCCATCTCGCGGAGGTACATCCGGACCGGGTCGTTGGTCTTGTCGAGGGCGCCGGGTGTCAGGTCGAGCTCGATCTCTTCGGCACCTTCGCCGGTGCGGTCGAGCAGCTTGTCCTCGCGGTACTTCTGCTCGGAGTCCACGACTTCGATGCCCGCGCTCCCGAACGTGCTGAACAGGTCGTCGAGCTCGTCGGCCGACGTGATGTCGGCCGGCAGCAGTTCGTTGACTTCGTCGTACAGCAGGTAGCCTTTTTCCTTACCGATCGAGATGAGCTGCCTTACCTCGTCGTATTTTTCTTCGATCGACAACGCCATGATCTCTCCTGACCTCCGAGCTTTCTTCTGTCCCGATCGCGTATCTACGGGCGGGTGTCCGCTTCCATCAGCGACTCGATTTGCCGCTTCAATTCCCGGCTCCGCACGAGCAGCGCGTTCATCCGCCCGTCGTCTGCCGCCTCGCCAGCGTCCTGCAGCCGATCGATCTCCCGGCTGATGGCGGCGCGCTCCCGGTCGAGCCTGCGCTGCTGCAGTACGCGCACACAGTCCGGCGCCCCGGCCGGGGCGCTCGGCTGCCGGCAAATCTCCTGCACCAGGGCCGCTTCTCCCTTCCTTAGACGCTCGATCAGCGTCTCCGGTAAGGATGTTTCCGGCCATCCCTGCAGAGATCTTGCCTGTTGCAGGATCCCCGCAGTGGCCAGACCCTCGAAATCCGCATCCTCGAGCGTCGCCAGCGCGGCCAGACCGGACGCAGTATTACGCATAATCGCCCAGATCAGGCCCTGCTCGGCCGGTTTGACCTGCCCGGGGGCGGGAAGCGCCTGCGGCTCGATGGCCGTCTGCTTGAGGACGGCGGCCTTCCTGATCTCCGCCCGAACGACCTCTTCCGTAATGCGCGCCTTGTGCGCCAGCCTGTCGGCAAACTGGTCACGGGCCGCCGCGTCCGGAATTCGTGCCGCTACCGCCAGCATCGCATTCAGGAACTCCCGGCGGCTGTCGTCGCGGGAAAAATCGTGCGCCGCGGACTCCCGGTCCAGGAGGTAATCCAGATACTGCCTGGAATTACGCAGCTGGTCCTGGTACGCCGCCCCGCCCGCCTTCCGAATGAAGTTATCGGGGTCGTCGCCCGCCGGCAGCACCGCCACGTTCACCTGGAAGCCTTCCGCCACGAGCAATTCCGACGATCGCGCGGCCGCCCCCTGACCCGCCGCGTCCGGGTCGAAGCTGAGGACGACTTTGGACGCAAAACGTTTCAGCAGGCGGGCCTGCACCGGTGTCAGCGCGGTGCCCGACGAGGCCACCACATTCGTGATGCCGGCCTGGAACGCCTGCGCGAAGTCGAAATACCCCTCCACCATGACGGCATGCTTGGCCCGCGAGATGGCCGACTTGCTCAAATGCAGGCCGTAAAGCGTGCGCCCCTTGACGTAAATCGGCGTTTCCGGGGAGTTCAGGTACTTCGGCTGCTGCCCCGCGTCCATCGCCCGCCCCCCGAAGGCGATGATGGCGCCGGTATCGCGATGGATCGGGATCATCAACCGGTTGCGGAAGCGGTCGATGATGGCCCCCTGATCGCGCTGGACCAGCAGGCCGCTCTGCAGCAGCAGCGGCATCGCGAAGCCCTCCCGCACCAGGCGCGCCTTGAGCGCCTCACGACTGGCGGGGGCGTACCCCGCCCCGATCCGGTCAATCGTCTCGGCGGTCAGCCCGCGATCCTTCATCTGGCGGCGAGCGGCCGCGCCCGCCGGCGTGGCGAGCTGCTCCGTGAACCACGCCGCCGCGACCTCATGCACCTTGAGCAGACCGTCACGATCCCGCTGGTTGTCGTCCTGATCCTTCGACCCTTCGGCCTCCGGGACGGTCATGCCGACACGGGCCGCCAGCTGGCGCACGGCCTCGGGAAACGTGATCTTGTCGTAGAGCTCGACGAACTTGATGACGTCTCCGCCCACCCCGCACCCGAAGCAGTGGAACACCCCTTTCTCGCCGTTGACCTGGAACGAGGGGGTCTTCTCGCCGTGAAACGGGCAGAGCCCCTTCCACGCCACACCGCTCCGCCGCAGCGGCACACGCTCCTGCACGACCTGCACGATGTCGGCGTGCGACTTCAGGTCCTGTACGAACGCAATCGGGAAGAGCGCCATCAGTCCTTGAGCTCCACCACCGTCACCCCGCCGCCCCCCTGATTGCCGGGCGCGGGACCGAACTGCACCACGAACGGATGCGACCGCAGCAGCTCCCCGATCGCGCGGCGCAGCTGCCCCGTGCCGTAGCCATGAATGAGCCGGACGGACTTGAGCTCGCTGACGATGGCCTCGTCCAGGAACCGCTCGGTCCTCGTCAACGCCTCGTCCACATGGCAGCCGATGACGTTCAGTTCCGACAGCGTCCCCTCGCGGGGCTGCATGTCCACCGTCACCTTGACACGGCCCGGCTGCGCCTGCAGGGCCGCGGCCGGCGTGAGCACGCGCAGCTCGTCGAGCCGTGCGCGCAGGCGCTTGCCGCGCACGTCCACCTCCGCCTCGCGATCGTGGAGGGCCTGCACCACGCCCTCGAGCCCGAGCGCTCCAACCAGCACGCGGTCGCCGACCGCCGCCGGGCGCTCCGGACCGGTCCCGGGCACGGCCGCCGGCGCAGCCGAGGGGCCGCGCAGCCGCTCGCCAATCGACTCGATTGCCGCGCGGGCGTCGGCGCGCGCCGCCCCTGTCTGTCCCGTCGGAATGAGCCGCGGCGCCATGCGCCGCTCCGCCTCGGCGGCGAGCGCCTCGGTCTTCGACTTGAGACTGCCAATCACCGCATCGATCTCGCGGCGCGCGTCCCGCAGCCGTTCTTCGATGCGCTCCTCCAGCTTCCGTTTGAAGGTCTCCTCACGGTTGCGGAGATCCTGCTCGCGCGCCTGGAGCCTGGCGGTCGTGCTCTCGAGCGTTTCCCGCTCCCGCGCCGCCAGCCGGTGCTGATGGTCCAGGCCCTGGAGCTCGCGTTCGACTTTGGCGAGGTGTTCGGCCAGTTGCGTCTCGCGCGCGGTCCGGTACGCCCGCGCCTGCTCCACGACGGCCGGCGGCATCCCGAGCCGATTGGCAATCTCGAGCGCGAGGCTGCTCCCGGGCGATCCGTAATTCAGGCGATAGGTTGGCGCGAACGTCTGGGGATCGAACCCGAACCCCGCCGCCATGACACCCTCTGTCGTGGAAGCGTACGACTTCAAGACATCATAGTGCGTCGTCGCCACCACGTTCGCGCCGCGGCGGCGGAAGTGGTCGATGATGGCCATCGCGAGGGCGCCTCCCTCGAGCGGATCCGTGCCGGCGCCCGCTTCGTCCAGCAGGACAAGGGCGGGCAGCTCCAGCGCTTTGTCCATGGCGACGATCGACGCGATGTGCGCCGAGAACGTACTGAGGCTGGCCGCGATCGATTGTTCGTCACCGATGTCGGCGAAGATGCTGCGGAAGACCGGGATCTGCGAGCCCTCGGCGACGGGGATGAGCAGACCGGCCTGGGCCATGATCGAGAGCAGCCCGGCCGTCTTGAGCGCGACCGTCTTGCCCCCGGTGTTGGGCCCGGTAATGACGAGCACCCCGACCGGTGGAATCAACAGCACATCCACCGGAACGGGGACACTCATCGTTGGCGCAAGTGACTGATTAGACAGGCCAACTTCGTCAAATGGCTCCGATCGCGCGTCCAGATGACGCCGTATGGCGCCGATCAGCAGCGGGTGCCGCGCCGCGCGCAATTCCAGTCGGCCGTCCGTCGCGATCGCAGGAGCAACGCCGTCCACCGCGAGCGAGAAATGCGCGCGCGCCTGCAGGATGTCGAGCTCGGACGCCGCGTCCACCGTGCGCTGGAGGTCGTCACCGCGGCTCCGGAAGCCGTCGGCGATTTCGAGCAGGATGCGATAGACCTCCGCGGCCTCCTGCTGTTCGAGCGCGACGATGTCGTTGTTGATCTCGACGGTGCTGAGCGGCTCGAGGAACAGGCTTGCGCCGCTGCCGGAGCTGCCGTGCACGATTCCGGGGATGGCCGTCCGATGCTCGGCCCGCACGACCAACACATACCGGCCGTTTCGGTCGGTCACGATCTGCTGCTGCAGGTACTTCGAGGTGTCCTTGCCGCGCAGGTACGACTCGAGCGTGCCGCGTAACCGCGTGCGTTGCTTGCGCAGCCGCTCGCGCACACTGCGCAACTCCGGGCTCGCGTCGTCCACCACCTCGCCGCCCGGGTCGATTTTCCTGCGGACATCGGCGATCTCCCGCTCGAAGGAAGCTGCGGTGTCGGCAATGGCGCGGAGGATCGGAAACGCCGTGCGCGCGCGCCGCACCGACGTGCACGCCGTTTCGACGGAGGCAAGGAAAGCAGCGAGTGCCAGCAGATGGGGAGCTTCGAGCGCGCGGCCCTCGACCGGGATCGCCTCGAGAATCGCCTCGAGATCCGGCGGGGCCACGAGCCCCAGCTGGTTGTCGGTCAGGAATCGGACCGTTTCGGACGTCGCCGCCAGGGCCTTCGACACGGCGCCGGGCTCTGACAGGGGATGCAGCGTCGCCAGCCTCGCCGACCCGGCAGGGGTCAGCGCGAAGCGCCCTACGGCCTCGACGATCCGATCGAATTCGAGGGCCCTCAGGGCGCCAGCTTGCATCGCGGGTTCAGGTTAAACAGGGAAGCGTCTGTCGAGACAGGCCAATCCCCAACTATACAACACACCTGACCGGATCCGAACCCCCTACGGCAGATGATTGATGGCGCTCGCGACAGCGGCGGCGCCGAAGCCGTTATCGATATTGACGACAGAGATGCCGCTCGCGCAGCTGTTGAGCATCGCGAACAGCGCCGTCAGCCCGCCGAGACTGGCGCCGTATCCCACGCTGGTGGGAACGGCGACGACGGGCACGCGGACCAGCCCTCCCACCACGCTCGGCAGGGCGCCTTCCATGCCGGCGACGACGATGATGACGTGGGCGGCGATGAGCCGGGCATGTTCGGCGAGAAGACGGTGCAGGCCGGCGACCCCGACGTCATAGAGACGATCGACCGTATTGCCCATGAGCTCCGCCGAAATCGCGGCCTCTTCGGCGACGGGCAGATCCGCGGTGCCGGCGGCCGCGACGACGATGGTCCCGCGCCCGGCGGGCACGTCGCCGGCGCGCAGCGTAATGGTCCGCGCCTGGGGGTGGAACAGGGCGGCGGGCAGTCGTTCGGAGACGGCCGCGTATGCTTCAGGCGTGGTGCGGGTCACCAGGAGGGTGTGGCCGGCGGCGGCGATGCGTTCGGAGATGGCGGCGATTTGCTCAGGGGTCTTGCCCTGGCCAAAAATGACCTCGGGGAAACCCTGGCGGAGGCTCCGCTGGTGGTCCACCCGGGCGAACCCGAGATCTTCGACCGCCTGCTGGCGCAGATATTGAAGAAGTCCGACCTGTGCTGCCTCGGGCGTCAGGGTTCCGGACGCCACCTCATCCAGCAGAATTCGGAGCTGGTCGGGGTTCATGGGCACCGGGGACGCGTCTCGGACGTTGATTTGTGCGTCAGCCGGGCTATATAATTCCCGTTTCTATTCAGTGACGAATTCATCGCCTTATGACGCTGCCTGAGACACTCATCCTCGTCCTGTATTTCTTCGTGCTCAGCATTCTGGCCATCTATGGCTGGCACCGGTACTACCTTGTGTATCTTTACATGAAAAACAAGGGGAAGGCGCCGCTGCCGCTGCCACCGCTGGCGGTGCTGCCGAGGGTCACGGTCCAGCTGCCCATCTTCAACGAAATGTACGTCGCCGACCGCCTGATCGACGCGGTGTGCGAAATGGACTACCCGAAGAACCTGATGGAGATCCAGGTCCTGGACGACTCGACCGACGAGACGACCGAGATTGCCGAGCGTGCCGTGCGGCGGCATGCTTCGCGCGGGTTCGACATCCGGCACATTCATCGCGTCGATCGGACAGGCTTCAAGGCGGGGGCGCTCGAGGCCGGACTCAAGGACTCGACCGGCGAGTTCATCGCGATTTTCGACGCCGACTTCATCCCGGGCGCCGACTTCCTGCAGAAGACCCTCCCGTACCTGGCATCGGACGCCGGTGTGGGCATGGTTCAGGCCCGCTGGGGGCATATCAATCAGGATTACTCCCTCCTGACCAAGATCCAGTCGATCCTGCTCGATGCGCATTTCGTGCTCGAGCACGGCGGCCGGAACCGCGCGGGCTGCTTCTTCAATTTCAATGGCACGGCCGGCGTGTGGCGGCGGGACGCCATCGCCTCGGCGGGCGGCTGGCAGCACGACACGCTCACCGAGGATCTGGATCTGAGCTATCGCGCGCAGCTCCAGGGTTGGCGCTTCGTCTTCCTCCCCCAGGTGGTCTCGCCTGCCGAAGTGCCGGTGGAGATGAACTCCTTCAAGTCGCAGCAGCATCGCTGGGCGAAGGGGTCAATTCAGACCTGCATCAAACTGCTGCCGCGGATCCTCCGGTCGAACCAGCCGCTGTCGGTCAAGGTGGAGGCCTTCTTCCATCTGTCGGCGAACTTCAACTACCTGCTGATGTCGCTGCTGTCGATCCTGATGTTCCCGGCGATGTGGGTCCGCTACAACATGGGATGGACGGAGATGCTCCTCATCGACGTGCCGCTGTTCTTCGCGGCCACGATGTCGGTCGGCAATTTCTACGTCGTCTCGCAGCGTGAGCTCTATGCCGACTGGCGACAGCGGCTGAAGTACCTGCCCTTCCTCATGTCGATCGGCATCGGCCTGTGCGTGAACAATACGCGCGCGGTACTGGAAGCGATCTTCAACCGGCAGAGCGACTTCGCGCGCACGCCCAAGTACGGCATCGAGCGCGAGGGCGACGAGTGGGTCGGCAAGAAGTACCATCAGTCGGTCGGGGTGCAGCCGATCGTCGAGCTGGCGCTGGGCCTGTACTTCACCGCGACGGTCTTCTACGCGCTCGTCAATCAGATCTACGGCACGCTGCCCTTCCTGATGCTGTTTCAGGTCGGCTTCCTCTACACCGGGCTCCTCTCGATCCTCCAGCAGTATTCGGGCGAAAGCGTCATGCTGAAGGCGCCCGAAGTCGCGAAGTAGCCCGCGCCAGCCATGACGACCGACACGAAGCCCAACGCGGGCCTGGAGGATGTCGTCGCGGCGGCGTCCGCCATCTGCTACCTCGACGGCCATCGGGGCGTCCTCGCCTACTACGGCTACGACATCCACGATCTCGCGCGCGGCGCATCGTTCGAGGAGGTCTGCTACCTGCTGTGGCACGGCCGTCTGCCGGGCCGCGCGGCGCTCGGTGACCTCCAGTCGCAGCTCGCGGCGGCGCGTCCGCTCTCCGAGCCGATCCTCCGCTTCATGAAGCAGCTTCCGGCGGGCGACGGCATGGACATGCTGCGCACGCTGACGTCCGCGCTCGGGCAGTACGATCCCGAGGTGGCCGACGGTTCCGCCGCGGCCAACTATCGCAAGGCGGTACGGCTGACGGCGCAACTCGGGAGCCTGGTCGCCACCTACGGGCGCATGCAGGCGGGAGGGGGGATCATCCAGCCTGACCCCGCGCTCGGCCACGCCGCGAACTTCCTCTACATGCTCACGGGGAAGCGGCCGGACGCGCTCTCCATCCGGGCCTTCGACGTTGCGCTGGTGCTGCACGCCGACCACGAGCTCAACGCCTCGACGTTCGCGGCGCGCGTGGCCGCGGCCACCCTCACCGATCTCTACTCCGCCATCGTCGGCGCCATCGGTGCGTTGAAGGGGCCGCTGCACGGCGGTGCGAACGCCGATGTGATGCGGCTCCTGATCGAGATCGGTCCCGACGCCGGGCCGGAGCGGATCGACGACGCGATCCGCGGCCGGCTCGCGCGCAAGGTGAAGATTCCCGGCTTCGGCCACCGCGTGTATCACACCGAGGATCCGCGCGCGACGCACCTGCGGCGCATGTCGCGGGAGCTCGGCGAGCGGGCCGGCAACACGCGCTGGTTCGAGATGTCGGAGAGGATCGAAGCCCTCGTCAAGGGCGAGAAGAAGCTGAACCCGAACGTGGACTTCTACTCGGCCTCGACGTACTACACGCTCGGCATCCCGATCGATCTGTTCACCCCGATCTTCGCCGTCAGCCGCGTCTCGGGCTGGACGGCGCACTGTCTCGAGCAGTACGCCAACAACCGCCTGATCCGGCCGCGGACCGACTACATCGGCCCTCAATACCCGCAGACCTTCCTGCCGCTGGACCAGCGGTAGGGAGACCCCTCGACAAGAGCCCGATGCCTCGCGCGCAGGCCGCGCGGGTGTCGGTCGGCGCACCGGCTGGCGCGCACCGGGACGCCGGAACACCACGGTCGCCCGGGGACCGCGGGGTATAATCAGCACGACCGCCAAGCATGGATCAGCGCTTCATACGAAATTTCTCGGTCATTGCCCACATCGATCATGGCAAGTCCACTCTCGCGGACCGCTTCCTCGAACTGACGGGAGCCCTGCAGGCCCGGGAGATGGAGGCGCAGGTGCTCGACTCGATGGATCTCGAGCGCGAGCGCGGCATCACCATCAAGGCCCACGCCGTCCGGCTGACCTACCATGCCGACGATGGCGTGACCTACATCCTCAATCTGATCGATACGCCCGGCCACGTCGACTTCTCGTATGAGGTGACGCGGTCCCTCGCCGCCTGCGAAGGGGCGCTGCTGCTCGTGGACGCCTCGCAGGGGGTGGAAGCCCAGACGCTCGCCAACGCGTATCTGGCGGTCGAGAACAACCTCGAGATCATCCCGGTCATCAACAAGATCGATCTGCCCGGCGCGCAGCCCGAGGAGGCGAAGCGGCAGATCGAGGAGATCGTCGGGCTCGACGCGAGCGGCGCCGTGCTGGCCAGCGCAAAAGAGGGAACAGGGGTCCACGAGATCCTCGAGGCGATCGTCGCGCGGCTGCCGCCGCCGGTCGGCACGCCGGACGCACCGCTGAAGGCGCTGATTTTCGATTCCTGGTACGACGCCTACCGGGGCGTCATCATCCTCACCCGCGTCATCGACGGCGTGATCCGCGCCGGCATGAAGATCCGGCTGATGGCGAAGGGGCAGGAGTACGACGTCGATCAGGTCGGCGTGTTCTCCCCCAAGCCGACTGTGGCGACGGAGCTGGGCGTCGGGGAGGTCGGGTTCATCTTCGCCGGCATCAAGACCGTCACCGATGCGCAGATCGGCGACACCATCACCGAAGCCTCGCGGCGCACCGAGCACGCCTTCCCCGGGTTCAAGGTCAGCAAGCCGATGGTTTTTGCCGGCCTCTATCCGGTCGAAGGCAGCGAGTATCCGCAACTGCGCGATGCGCTCGAGAAGCTGCGCCTGAACGACGCGTCCTTCTTCTTCGAGCCGGAGACCTCCGCCGCGCTCGGCTTCGGCTTCCGCTGCGGCTTTCTCGGCCTGCTCCACATGGAGATCGTCCAGGAGCGTCTCGAGCGCGAGTTCAACATGGATCTGGTGACGACGGCCCCGGGGGTGCTCTATCGGGTGACGACGACCGACGGCGTCGTGCGGGAGATCGACAGCCCGTCGAAGCTGCCGGACCCGGGGCGGATCGAAAAGATCGAGGAGCCGGTCATCACCGCGATGATGCTCACGCCGTCCGAGCACGTCGGCGCCATCCTGAAGCTCTGTCAGGAGAAGCGCGGCGTGCAGAAGTCGATCGAGTATCTCGCGCGCGACCGGGTGCTCGTCACATACGAAATGCCCTTCAATGAAGTCGTCATGGACTTCTACGACCGGCTGAAAACGATGTCGCGCGGCTACGCGTCGCTCGACTACCATGTGACCGGTTATCAGGAGGCCCCGCTCGTCAAGCTGGACATCATGGTGAACGAAGAGCCCGTCGACGCCCTCTCGAGCATCGTCCATCGCGACTCGGCGTATGGGCGGGGCCGGGCGCTGGCGGCGAAAATGCGGGAGCTGATTCCGCGGCAGATGTTCGAGATCGCGATCCAGGCGGCGATCGGGACACGCATCATCGCGCGCGAGTCGGTCAAGGCGCTCCGGAAGAACGTGCTGGCCAAGTGCTACGGCGGGGACATTTCGCGCAAGCGCAAGCTGCTCGAGAAGCAGAAGGAAGGCAAGAAGCGGATGAAGCGTGTCGGCCGCGTCGAGATCCCGCAGGAGGCCTTCCTCGCGGTCCTCAAGGTCGGCAGCGAGTCGTAGCGCGGCATATCCCCATGAGCGTCCAGAAATCGACCGTCCGCGAATACTTCGAGTCGATCGTGATTGCCGTGATTCTCGCGCTCTTCGTGCGGACGTGGGTCGTACAGGCCTTCAAGATCCCCACCGGGTCGATGGAGAACAACCTGCTCATCGGCGACCACCTGCTCGTCAACAAGTTCGTGTTCGGCCCGACGACGGGCGGAGCGGAGCGGGCCGTGATGCCTGTGCGCGAGCCGCGGCGCGGCGACGTGGTGGTGTTCAAGTATCCCGACGAGCCGGACCGCGACTTCATCAAGCGTGTGATCGGGCTGCCGGGCGACACGCTGGAGCTGCGGAGCAAGAAGGTCTATATCAACGGGCAGGCGCTGGACGAGTCGTACGTCCACTTCCTCGAGCCGGCGCGCGAGGCGCAGGAGATCACCTCCTTCGATGTGCGCGAGCGCTACGGTCCGGTGCGGGTGCCTGACGGCCAGTACTTCGTGATGGGGGACAACCGCGACAACTCGCAGGACAGCCGATACTGGGGCTTCCTGCCGCGCGGGTACATCAAGGGCCGGGCGCTGATGATCTACTGGTCCTACGAATCAGGCCGCGAGGACTATCTCGACGAGGGGGTCGGGGCGACGGTGAAGCGGCTGGGGTCGGTCGTCACGCACTTCTTCACGAAAACGCGCTGGGAGCGGCTCTTTCACCAGATCCGCTAGCCGGGGTGCCCGGCCCGGGCGTCTGGTGGCGGAACACGCTGCCAGGGGACCAGACCACAGGGCATCCCAGAGGGCCCGGGGGGCATATGATCCGGAAGGTCGTGAAGCTCGCGGTGTTCCTGTTCATCGCCAACGCCCTGTACCAGGTCGTCCCGGTGGCGTATCGGCAGACCCGGTTCACCGATGCGCTCCAGGAGCTGGCGCTCTACGGCCAGAAGTCGCCGGACGCGGAGCTGGTGACCCGGGCGCTCGCCCTCGCGGCCGACCTCAACGTGCCGCTCGACCGCGAGTATGTGTCGGTGCGCCGCGAAGCCGGCGCCATCCACATCGACGCCAGCTACGTCGAGCCCGTGCGTCTCCTGCCGGGTTACGCCTACCTCTGGGAGTTCAACGTGGACGCCAAGGCGCTGGACCTCGGCGCGGCTCCGCCGCGCCGGTAGTCCCCCCACCCCACATCGTCAACCGCGGTCGTCGGCCGCGCGCGGAGCGTCTCCCTGTGCGCGAGCGGGCGGCGCGGCGTGGGGCGCCTCGGCGGCGCGCGGGCGATGGAGCAGGAGCTTGTCGTCGGGCTTGCCCTGTTCGCGGATGAACTCGAGGACGTGGGTCATGGCCTGAATAGACGACTCGAGCGTGCCCTCCACGCCGCGACGACGGAGGCGCAACTCGGTGATGTCGCGCTCGACTTCTTCGAGGCGCGCCTGTGCTTTCTGCAGCAGGAGGTCCGCGCGCCCCTGCGCCTCGCGCACGATCATCTTCGCCTCGCTCTGGGCCGCGGTCTTGACCTCGTCGGCGAGACGCTGGGCCGTGAGCAGCGTGTTGCGAAGATTGGTTTCGCGGTCACGGTGCTCGAGCAGGTGCCCCTCGATGCGCTGCAGATCCTGGCGGAGCCGGTCGATCTCCCGCAGCGCATGCTCGTAGTCGTCTGCCGCTTCGATGAGAAACGCCACGACCTCGGTGCGGTCGAAGCCACGCAGCGCCGTGCGGAAGCGCTGCTGCCGCAGGTCGAGCGGGGCGATCCGCATGACGCGCTCGGCCGGGAGCGATCCGCTGTGCGCGGCCGAGATCGACGACGGGGCGTCCTTGCTGCCGGGTTCATCAGGAAACATCAAGCCCTCACAGTCCGTTTGCCGAAGATTGCCGTTCCCACCCGCACGAGCGTGGCGCCCTCTTCGACCGCCGCCTCGAAGTCGTGGCTCATGCCCATCGACAGGTGCCGGAGCGCCGGAGCGGGGATGCCCTCGGCGAGCCAGGTGTCGCGGAGGTGCGCGAGGCGGGTGAACCAGGGCCGCGTCTGTTCCTGGTCCTCGTTCCAGGGCGGGATCAGCATGAGCCCCGCCACCCTGAGCGCCCGCGCCTCGAGTCCAGCGTCGAGCACCCGCCGCGCGTCGTCGGCCGGCGCGCCGAACTTCGTGGATTCGCCCGCCAGGTCAACCTGCACGAGCACCTCGGGGGAGACGCCCTGTTCGGCGGATGCCGCGTCGAGCTTGCGCATCAGGTCGACCGAGTCCACCGAGTGGATGCAGGCAAACCCGGCCGCCGCCTTGCGGGCCTTGTTCGACTGCAGGTGGCCGATGAGATGCCACCTGATCTCTTTGTCGGCTGTGTCGGCGATCTTCTGCAGCCCCTCCTGAACCTTGTTCTCGCCAAAATCGCGGTGCCCGGCTGCGCGGGCGGCCCGGACGTGATCGGCGCTGAAGGTCTTGGAGACGGCGATGAGGAGGACGCTGGCCGGGTCCCGGCCGGCGCGGCGCGCGGCCGCGTCGATCCGGGACCGGACCAGTCGGAGATTGTCGGCAATGGCGGCATCCACCATCAGGCGCCGACTACTTGACGTACTGCTTGAGCATCTCGAAGTTGGTCTGGGCTTCCTTCGCGTTGGGCCCGGTCGGGGCGAGCTTCACGTACAGCTCGAACTCCTTGGCCGCCTCGGGCAGTTTGCCGAGGTTCAGATTCGTGCGGCCGAGCATGAAGTGGGATTCGGCGTGCGTCGGGCTGGCCGCCGCGGCCGCCGCGAAGTGCTCCTGCGCCTTGGCGAAGTCGTTGGCGTTCCACGCAATGACGCCCTGGTTGTAGAGCGTGTCGGCGCTCGGACCCGCTCCGGCCGCCGCGCCCGTCCCGGCGCGCTTGGTCGCCTCCGCGCTCATGGCCTGCGCTTCGGTGAACTTCTTCTGGTCGTTGTAGATGGCCGCAAGCCCGTAGTAGGCCTCGACCGAGTTCACGTCGAGCTCGAGCGCCTTCTTGTATGCGGCCTCGGATTGTGCGTAATCCTTCTTCAGCCCGTAGCTCGCCCCGATGTTGATGTAGCACTCGATGCACTTGGGGACATCGACGAGCACCTGATTGAACTTGGCGACCGCCTCGTCGTACTTGCCGGAGTTGCTGAGCGCGGCCCCTTCGGAGAAGGCCGTCTTGAGCCCTTCCATCTTTGCGGCCGCCTTCGCGGCCTCTTCCTTGCTCATCGGCTCGCCTCCCGAGCCGCCGGGTCTCAGCGTGACGGTGACCTCCGCCATGTCGAGGCCCACGCGCACCTTCGACATCTGCTTGAGGCCGTCTTTCTCGGCCGTCACGGTGTAGGCGCCGGGGGGCAGTCCGATCTGCATGAACTCCCCCTTCTTGCTCTTCAGCGTGAACTTGGAGTTCGTGTCGGTCTGCACGAGGACGACCGTGGCGCCGTCGACCGGCTTGTTCTCCGCATCGACGACCTTGCCCTTGAGCCCGCCGGTCTGCGCCCACGCCGGCGCCGCCGCCAGGCCGAGCGCGACCGTGAAGACCATGATCGATCGGCCGAGAATACCTTTGCCCGCCATTGCAACCTCCGTCAGATGTCTACGTGTCACACGGCCGTGAACCGTATGGATGCCGCCCCTAGTTTATCGCACATGCCGTCGCCCGCCGACAGCGGCTCAGGTGGCGGCGGGGACGTTCGTGATGAGGTACTCGAGCACCGGGCCCCGGCCTGACGCCCGGGAATTGATGGCTCGCCGCGCCTCGACCGTCCGCGTCTGCAGGCCCGCCTGCCTGGCGGCATCGCTGCCGTAGAGCCCGCCAATATCGGGCACGAAGGAATTGCTGAGCAACACGTGCGCGCCGCGCGCCGCCAGAGCGACCACGCACGCATGGAGGGCGGCCTGCGCATCGGCGCCAAAGCCGCCGGCCGTGTACGCCGTAAACCTGGCAGTGCGGCTGATCGGAGCATACGGCGGGTCGAGGTAGGCGAAATCGCCGGGGCCGGCGTTGACGAGCGCACCATGAAAGGGCAGCACGTCGAGCGAGACGCCAGGCGCGCGGAAGGCGGCCGACAGCCGGCGGAGATTGTCGGCGTCGCAGATCCGCACGGACGCGTGACGGCCCGCCGGCACGTTGAACGTACCTTTCGCGTTGACCCGGAAGAGGCCGTTGTAGCCCGTCCGGTTCAGGTAGACGAGCATCGCGGCGAGCGGGGGCGTGTAGGCGTCTGCGGGGGAGGAGGCCTCGTGCACACGTCGGCGCTCCGGATTGAAGCGCCGATCCCTGACCTCGTAGAAGTGCACGCGCCCGCCCGCGCGGTGCCCCTCGTCGAGCGCCCACAACGCCGCGATCACGCCCTCGACGTCGTCGCGAATCGCGCGATAGCAGCCGATGATGTCGGCGTTGACGTCCGAGAGCCGCGCTTCCCGGCCTTCCGTCCGGCCGCTGTTCACGAGATCGAGGAACACGGCGCCGCTGCCGAGGAACGGTTCGAAATAGGTCGAGAACGCCCCGGGATAGAACGGCCGGAGCACGGGCAGCAGCTGACGTTTCCCGCCGGCCCATTTGAGAACGGGGCGCACGTCGGTCGGCGCGGCTGCGGCGGCCTTGACGGTCATGGCCGGACGATCATCGGACTCATTGGCGGACGGCCGGGGTCGCAGCGGCCGGCGGCCGCGGATCGAAGAAGCGGTCGATGTCCCGAAGGTCATGCGTCACCGGCGCGGGTGGCAGTGAGGCCCGGAACCTCGCCCCATAGCCCATCGTCCGCAACCGCGGATCGAGGACGGCCAGGACGCCGCGGTCCTGGCGGTGGCGCAGGAGCCGCCCAAGCCCCTGCTGCAGGGCGAGCACGGCGAGCGGCACCTGGTACTCGCCGAAGGCCGATCCGCCGCGCGCGGTGATCGCCTCGATCCGGGCCGAGGTGATCGGGTCGCCGGGTGACGCGAAGGGCAGCTTGTCGATGATCACGCAGCTGAGCGCTTCCCCAACCACGTCCACCCCCTGCCAGAAGCTCGATGTGGCGAGCAGGACGGCGTTCGGCGTGGCCTTGAAGTCGCGCAGCAGCGCCGAGCGAGGTGCCGTGCCATGGACCAGGATGGGGTATTCGATCTCCGCGGAGGCCAGCGCCTGAACCTCGCGCAGGTTCGCATAACTCGTGAAGAGCACGAACGCCCGCCCGCGTGTCCGCTTGACGATCTCGACCACTTCACGCGCGACTGCCGCCGCGAACTCGCGCGAGCGGGGATCCGGCATGCGCCTGGGCAGGTACATGATCGCGCGCGCGGCGTAGTCGAACTCCGACGCGAGTCGGAGCTCTCCGGCCCGGCGGATGCCCAGCCGGCTTCGGACGTACTCGAACGAACCGTCCACGGTGAGAGTGGCCGACGTCAGGACGGTGGCCTTCATCCGATCCAGCAGCAGTTCCCGGATGACGGTCGAGACGTCGATGGGCGACGCGCGCAGGAAGACGCCGCGTCCCCTGACCTCCAGGTAATACACGAAGCCGGGATCGTCCGCGCGCAGCAGCACTGCCAGATCGGTGCGGATCTCGGCCGCCCGCCGGCCGGCGGCCAGGATGTCTTCTGGCACCTCGCGCGCGAGCGCCACGGTGGCCTCCAGCGCTTCGAGCGCCGACACGAGCGCGGCCCCTTCCTCCACGAGCCGGCGCATGTGCGTCTCGCCGACGCGGATGCGCCCCTCTGCGGCGCCGACGGCGGGCGTCTCCAGCCGCAGCGCCTGCAACGCCATGAAGAACTCGCGCGACCGATCGCGCACGCGGCCGGCCCCCTCCCGCAGCGATGCCGTGACCTCCCGGTCGCCCTGCACCGCGCCCGCGGCGCGATCGATGTCGCGCGCCAGGTCGTCGCAGCGATACGTGCTCACGGCAATCCCGAAATACTGCGTGGCGACGTCCTCGAGCTGGTGGGCCTCGTCCACCACGGCGTAGCTGCAGGAGGGAATCACCTCGCCGTACGCGCTCTGCCGCACGGCCGCGTCGGCGCAGAGCAGGTGGTGGTTCACGATCACGATGTCGGACTCGGCGGCGCGCTGCCGCATCTTCGTGATGAAGCACTCGTGGTGCTGCGGGCACTCGGCGCCGATGCAGTTCTCGGTGCTCGCCGAAATCTCCTTCCACATCGGCAGGTCTTCGGGGAGATCCTCGATCTCCGCGCGGTCGCCCGTCTCCGTCTCGCGCCGCCACTCGTCGATCAGCCTGATGTGCATCCGCTCGTCTGGCGAGCGGCGAAACCCGGCGTCGATGTGCGCGAACCCGGCATCGGCGCCGTCCCGCCGGGCCGCGAACCGATGGAGGCAGAGGTAATTGCCGCGCCCTTTCATGTAGGCGGCGGAGAAGGGGATGCCCAGCGCCTCGCGCAGGACGGGCAGGTCCTTGTAGAAGATCTGTTCCTGGAGATTCTTGGTGCCGGTGGACACCAGGACTCGCTGCCGGCTGAGGACCGCGGGCACGAGGTACGCGAGCGTCTTGCCGGTGCCGGTGCCCGCTTCGGAGAGGAGCACGCCCCCTTCCGCGAACGCCGCGGCGACGGCCTCCGCCATCTGCATCTGGCCGGGGCGAGGCTCGAACCCCGGGAGCGCGGCGGCGATGGGGCCCCCCGCGGCAAACGCCGCCACCACGGCCGCCACGGCGGCCTCCGTAGTGCCCGCGTCCGGCGCTACTGCTCCGGGTAGAGCGGGAATTTCCGGCACAGGGCCTCGACCTCGGCCCGCACGGCGGCGAGCACCCCGTCGTTGTCGGGAGAGGCGAGCGTCCGGGAGATGAGCTCCGCGATGGTGTCCATCTCCGGCTCCCGCATGCCCCGGCTCGTGACGGCCGGCGTGCCGATCCGGATCCCGCTTGCGATCATCGGCGGGTTGCGATCGAACGGGATGGCATTCTTGTTGACCGTGATCGCGGCCTTGCCGAGCGCGGCCTCGGCCACCTTCCCTGTCAGCCCCTTCGAGAACACGTCCACCAGCATCAGGTGGTTGTCGGTGCCGCCGCTCACCAGCCGGTAGCCGGCATCGGAAAGCCCGCGCGCCAGACGCTGCGCGTTGGCGACGATCTGCTGCTGATACTCCACGAAGCCCGGCGCCATGGCCTCGCGGAAGCACACCGCCTTGGCGGCGATGATGTGCATCAGCGGGCCGCCCTGGACACCTGGAAAGAGCGCCCGATCGAGATCCTTCGCATACTGCGCGCGGCAGAGCACCATGCCGCCGCGAGGGCCCCGGAGGGTCTTGTGGGTGGTCGTCGTCACGAAGTCGGAGTGCGGCACCGGGCTCGGATGGATCCGCGCCGCGACCAGACCGGCGATGTGCGCCATGTCGGTCACGACCGGCGCCCCCACGGCCCGCCCGACGGCGCCAATCCGCGCGAAGTCGATCACGCGCGGATACGCGCTCGCGCCCACCATGATCATCCTCGGTCGATGCTCGTGCGCGAGGCGCTCGAGCTCCTCGTAGTCGATCCGCTGATCGTCTTCCCGCACCCCGTAGGGCACGATGGTGTAGAGCTTGCCCGAGAAATTCAGCGGATGGCCGTGCGTGAGATGCCCCCCGTGCGCGAGGTTCATCCCGAGCACGGTGTCACCCGGCTTGAGCAGCGTGAAGTAGACCGCCATGTTCGCCTGCGCGCCCGAATGCGGCTGCACGTTGGCATGGTCGGCCCCGAAGAGCGCTTTCGCCCGCTCGATGGCCAGGGTTTCGGCGACGTCCACGAACTCGCATCCGCCGTAGTACCGCTTCCCCGGATACCCTTCGGCGTATTTGTTCGTGAGCACCGACCCGGCCGCCTCGAGGACAGCCTGACTCACGAAATTCTCAGACGCGATGAGCTCGAGGCCGCTGTTCTGGCGGTGCCGCTCGTGGCGGACGGCCGCCGCGATCTCCGGGTCGGACTCAGCCAGCGCGCGCAAGCGTATGGGCGTTTCGGTCGTGGTGCTCATCGTCTTCGTCTACCCCTGCGATCGGTGGGCCGGCATCCGGTCCTGTTCTATCTCGCGAATCTGCTCGATGCGTCGCTGGTGCCGCCCGCCGGCGAACGCCGTGTCGAGCCACATGGCGAGGATCTCGTCGGCAAGCGCGGTCGCGACGATGCGTCCGCCCATCGCCAGCACATTCGCATCGTTGTGTTCCCGCGACATCCGGGCGGTGTGCAGATCGTTGCAGAGTGCGGCGCGCGCCCCCGCGACCTTGTTCGCCGCAATCTGTTCCCCCTGGCCGCTGCCGCCCAGGACAATGCCGCGATCGGCCAGGCCCCCGGCCACCTGTCTGGCGACGTCGGCGCAGATCGGCGGATAGTCCACGGCCGGCGTCGCGCTGTGCGTCCCGCGGTCGTCCACCTCGTGCCCCAGGCGGCTGAGCGTGCCGATCAGATGTTGCTTCAGCGCGTAACCCGCATGGTCGGCGCCGATCGCGATGCGCATAGCATGCAATTATACAGGGGCTCTTACAGGGTTCTACGAGGTTCTGCGGGGTTCTACGAGGTTCTCCAGGGTTCTATCGGGTTCTACGGGGTTCTGCACGGTTCTGCGGGGTTCGATGAATGAGTAGCGTCAGCATCACGGCGCGGGGCGAGGAGCGGGCTCGCAGCGGGCATCCGTGGATTTACAGGTCCGACGTGGCGGCGGTCGAGGCCGCCGGCGGGGACACGGTCTCCGTGGTCGGCGCGCGCGGCCGGGCGGTGGGCCAGGCGCTGTACAGCGACCGGTCGGAGATCGCGCTGCGGCTCATGACCCGCGGCGAGGAAGCCGCGGACCTGGCGCTGTGGAAGTCGCGGCTGGAAGAGGCGCTGCGCTTCCGGGCCTCGCTCGGTATCGATGCGACGGCCTGGCGCGTCGTGCACGGCGACGCCGATCGCCTCCCCTCGCTCATCGTCGATCGCTACGGCGACTACCTCGTGCTGCAGGCGCTCTCGCAGGGAGTGGATCGCCTGCTGCCCGAGATTACGCGACTGCTGGTCGAGCTCCTTGCTCCCGCCGGCATCCTCGCGCGCAACGATCCGCGCGTGCGGCTGCTCGAAGGCCTCGAACAGCGCGTGGACGTGCTCTACGGCTCAGTGCCCGAGACCATCGACGTACGCGAGGGGGCCGTGAGCTACCGCGTGGACCCGTACCACGGACAGAAGACAGGGTTGTTCCTCGACCAGCGCGAGAACCGGATCGCCGCGGCGGCA
>JANPJN010000806.1:0-2457 GCA_031425515.1 Acidobacteriota bacterium
AGGAACCGGATTTCGCTGAAGTGGACGACCTTCACCTTCCACTTCGCGGCGAACTCGAGTTGCTGAATCGGCGTCCAGTTCTGATCCCGGAGGCTGAACATGTCCACCCCGAGCCGCACGGGCGCCTGCGCGGCCGCGAGCGTTCCAGGCGAACCCGCGAACGGACTCACCGAGGGCGCCGCCAGCGCGACAGCCGCCGCGCCGAGAGTCTGAATGAACGTGCGCCGGTCCGGCGCCGCCGGTCTGCTGTCGTGAGCCACTGGAATCACCACCTCTGGATGTTGTGTCGAGCGCACACAATACCCGACGCGGCCGGCCCTTGCCAAATTCATCCGGCCGGTTCGCCACGGGCCCATCCCCGCCTCATCTCGCGCCATAATGAACGTCCGTGCCGGCGCCTCGTCTCCCTCCCTCACGCCTCGTCGCGCCGCTTGCGGCGGTGGCCTTCATCAGCCTCGGGCTGCCCGACGGCCTGCTGGGTGTCGCCTGGCCCTCCATGCGCACCTCGTTCAACGTCAGCATCGAGTCGCTCGGTGCGCTGCTCGCGGCCGCGACGGCGGGCTACGTCGTCTCGAGCTTCTCGAGTGGACGCCTGCTGCGGCGCGTGAACCTGGGCGTCGTCCTGGCCGCCAGCTGCCTGCTCACGGCGTGCGCGCTGCTCGGCTATGCGGCCTCAGCGCGCTGGCTGGCCGTGCTGGGACTGGCCGCCGTGCTCGGTCTCGGCGCCGGCGCGATCGACGCCGGACTGAACACCTACGTCGCGACGTTTTACAGCGCGCGCATGTTGAACTGGCTGCATGCCTGCTTCGGCATCGGCGCCGCCTCGGGGCCGCTCATCATGACGGCCGTACTGCGGAACGGATCGAGCTGGCGGACAGGCTATCTGATCGTCGGCATCGCGCAGGTCGCGCTCGCGGCGTGTTTCGCTCTCACGTCGCGGGCCTGGCCGCGCGCCGAGGGCGCCTCGCACGAGGCGGCCAGGTCAGAGGCCGCCACCATGGGTGCGACGCTCGCGCTGCCCGCCGCGTGGCTCGGCATGGCAGTGTTCGTGGCCTACGCCGGGCTCGAGGCGTCCATCGGCGCCTGGACCTACACGCTCCTCACCGAGGGGCGCGGCATGCCGCCGGCCGACGCGGGCCTTCTGGCAAGTCTCTTCTGGGGCGGGATGACGGCAGGCCGGCTGCTCGCGGCCGCTGGCGGCGGGCTGGTCGCGGTCCATCACATGCTTCGCGCGACGATGCTCCTCGCCGGCACCGGCACCATCATCGTCGTCGCGGGGATGGGCGCCGCCGCAACGGGCGTTGGCCTGCTGCTGGCGGGCGTGGCGTGCGGCCCGATCTTTCCGTCGCTGATCGCCACCACGCCGGGGCGCGTCGGGCCCGCGCACGCGGCGAATGCCGTCGGATTCGAGATTGCCGCGTCGGCTCTCGGGCTGGCACTCGTGCCAGGGATCGTGGGAGTGGCGGGCGCCCACTACGGCATGGAAACGATCGCGCGTCTCTTCGTTCTCCTCGCGGGGATTCTCATCGTCACCTACCGCCTGCTTGACAAACGGTCGCCGGCAGCGGCGCCATAAGGACCATGGTCCTGTTTTCCGCGGCCCAGTTTTTGCTGCCGGCGATGTGACTGCGAAGAGAGGGGCCATGACCGACGGAGAACCCGACGGAGACCTCGAGGCGTGCAAGGAAACCGTGCAGAGGCTCGAGGAAGAGAACGGTCAGTTACGCCAGGCGGCGGGGGCGTTCGGCCAGCTGGCTGAGCGCCTCAACCACAATCTCCGCGAAGAGCGGCGGCTCGGAGACGAACGGCGCGCCATGAACCGGCCCTCTGGTGATCGCCGGGCCGCGAGTTAAGTCTCCCGCCCGGACACCCTCTACGTGGTGGCTGACAGCGACGCCGCCCGACCCCGTCGGGGTCCCAGGGCCCTTGACCCAGCCGATACATCCGCATGCCCAAGCCCAGAAACAAGAATGCCGACCTGCACGGCAGCGTCCCTGAGAGCTCCCCGGTCGCGCTGCTCCTGATCGACGTCATCAACGACATGGACTTCGAAGGGGGGGAGGCGCTGGTGCGCCAGGCCGAGGCCATGGCCCCCCGGCTCGCCGACCTCAAGGCGCGCGCCCGCGCCGCGAAGATTCCGGCGGTCTATATCAACGACAACTTTGGCCGCTGGCAGTCGGATTTCCGCAAGCTGGTGGACCACTGCCTCCTCGATGGGGTGCCGGGCGAGCACGTCGCACGGGCGCTGCAGCCCGAAGACGACGACTATTTCGTCCTCAAGCCGAAGCACTCCGCGTTCTTCGAGACGACGCTCGACACGCTGCTCGCCTATCTCGGCGCCACGACGCTGATCCTCACCGGCGTCGCGGGCAACATCTGCATCCTCTTCAGCGCGAACGACGCCTACATGCGCGACTACGACATCGTCGTACCCGGCGACTGCGTGGTGTCCAACAC
>JANPJN010000807.1:0-4448 GCA_031425515.1 Acidobacteriota bacterium
TGCTCGTAAATCAGCTCCCGCAGCGTCGTCTTCATCGTCGCTTCGAAGACGCCCGGCTTCTTGACGTGGCCACTCACGCAGAACAGCTTCGGCCCGCCGTTCTTCTCGGGGCCGAGCGAGGTGAACCACTCCGCACCGTTGATGAGGATTGCCGGCAGGTTGCACAGCGTCTCGACGTTGTTGACGGCGGTCGGCGCGTTGTACAGACCCGACACGGCGGGGATCGGCGGCTTTTTGCGCGGCTGCGCCCGCTTGCCCTCGAGCGACTCGATGAGCGCCGTCTCCTCGCCCGCTTCGTAGGCGCCGGCGCCGCGGTGAATGACGATGTCGCAGTCGAAGCCGGAGCCCATGATGTTCTTGCCGACGTAGCCCTGGGCGTAGGCCTTGGCGAGCTCCGCCTCCATCACCTTCTGGACGTGGAAGAACTCGCCGCGGATGTAGATGTAGGCGACCTTCGCGCCAATCGCCCAGCACCCGATGAGGCAGCCCTCGAAGAGCAGGTGCGGGTTGCGCTCCATGAGCAGGTGGTCCTTGAACGTCCCCGGCTCGCTCTCGTCGGCGTTGCAGCAGATGTACTTCGGCAGCGGCGTGTCCTTGAGGACGAACTGCCACTTGAGGCCCGTCGGGAAGCCGGCGCCGCCGCGGCCGCGCAGCCCCGAGGCCTTGACGCGCTCGATCACGTCGCCTGGCGGCATCGCGAGCGCCTTTTTCAGCCCCTCGTAGCCCTCGTGCTTCACGAAGAAGTCGAGCGTGTGGCCGTTGGGCTCGCGGACGTACTTTGTGAGAATGGGTTCCATAGAGTTCATCGCCGCGGAGCTGGCGGCTGCGTCTCCAGCGCCAGATGGCACCCGTTGAGCGCCGCGGCGCCCTTCGCGCGGATGTCGTCCACGAGCCGGCCGGCGTCCTCCGGACGGACGCGCTCGTGCCAGTGTTCGTTGTTCACCATCACGATGGGCGCCCGGTCGCACGCGCCGAGGCACTCGAACTCGAGCAGCGTGAACATGCCCGAGGCGTCGGTCTCTCCCACCTTGATGCCCAGTTTCTCCGAGAGCGCTTCGGTGACGCGCTCGGCGCCGGCGAGCGCGCACGAGAGCGTCCGGCAGACCTGCAGCACGTAGGTGCCGACCTTCTCGCGGAAGAACATGACGTAGTACGTCGCGACATCTTCCACGTCGGCCGGCGTCATCTCGAGGATGCCCGCGACGTGCCGCATGCCCGAGGCCGTCAGATAGCCTTCCTGCTCCTGCACCATGTACAGCGCCGCGAGTACCGCCGAGCGCTTCCGGTCGGGCGGATACTGCGTGAGGAGGGTGTCGAGTGCCGCGCGGCGCTCCGGCGTGAACGCGAACGTGCCCCCCTCGTCGAGGCGCGCGCGCTCGGACCGGTGGAAGTGCTCGCGGTCGTACACCATCAGCGGATGGAAACTCATCGATCCACGTCTCCCATGACGACGTCGGTGGAGCCGATGACGGCGATGACGTCGGCAATCATGCCGCCGATAATCGCGTTCGGCAGCGCCTGGCACGCGTAGAACGACGGCGCGCGCAGCTTGATGCGGTAGGGGCGGTTGCTGCCGTCGGACACGATCGAGAACCCGTGCTCGCCGCGCGGCCCTTCTATGGGCACGTACGACTCTCCGGCCGGCACGGTGAACCCCTGCGAATAGATCAGGAAGTGCTGGATGAGCGCCTCCATCTCCGTGTAGACCTTGTCCTTGGGGGGAGGCACGATCCGGTAGTCCTGGATGTCGTAGACCCCGCGCGGGCTGATGCGGGAGAGCGCCTGCAGGGCGATGCGGGTGCTCTGTCGCATTTCCTCCACGCGGACGAGATAGCGATCGTAGACGTCCCCTTCGGTCCCCGTCGGCACGGCGAAGTCGTACGTCTCGTAGCCGAGATAGGGGAACGTTTTCCGGACGTCGTAGGGCACCCCGGCGGCGCGCGCCATTGGCCCGACCAGTCCATAGGCGATGGCCGAGTGCTTGTCGATGATGCCGACGTTGCGGGTGCGCTTCAGCCAGATCTGGTTCTGTGTGAGCAGATCCTCGTACTCGTTCAGCTTGTCCGGGAACACGTCGAGGAACGCCTTGACGGCCTCGTGGAAGCCGGTCGGGATGTCCTCGCGGAGGCCGCCGATACGCAGGTAGCTCGGGAACATCCGGAAACCGGCGAGCATCTCGTTGAGGTTGAGCAGCTGCTCGCGCTCGCGGAAGCAGTACATCATCACCGAGACGGCGCCAATTTCCAGGCCGTGGGTCGCGAGCCATACGAGGTGGCTGCTGATGCGCTGCAGCTCGGCGATGAGCACGCGGATGTCGCGCACGCGCTGGGGCATCTCGACGCCGAGCAGCCGCTCGACCGAGAGACAGAACGCCAGGCTGTTGGACTGGGCGCCGAGGTAGTCCATCCGCTCCACGAGCGGGATGACCTGCTGCCACTTCTTCTGCTCGGCGGTCTTCTCGATGCCGGTGTGGAGGAAGCCGACCGTGGTGTCGGCGCCGACGACGGTCTCGCCGGAGAGCTCGAGCACGATGCGCAGCACGCCGTGCGTGCTGGGGTGCTGCGGCCCCATGTTGACGGTCATCGTCTCGCTGCGTAGTTCGGGAGTAGAGGTAGACATCAGCTCTCAGCTTTCAGCGATCGGTTCCCGGTGCTCAACGCGCCGTCTCAATCAGCAGACAGATCGCGTGGATGACCGTCATGTGCACTTCCTGGACGCGCGCGGTGGACGCCTCGGGCACGTTCACGTGGATGCGGGCGGCAGCGCCGAGCGCCCCGCCGTCGCGCCCCGTCAGCGCAATCGTGTCGAGCCCGCCGGCCGCGGCCGCCTCGATGCCGCGCAGGACATTCGTCGACGTCCCGCTCGTCGAGATCCCGAACGCCACGTCGCCGGGCCGGCCGAGCGCCTCGATCTGCCGGGCAAACACCCGCTCGAACCCGAAATCATTCGCGGCCGCCGTGAGCACGCTCGTGTCGGTCGAGAGCGCCAGTGCCGGAAACGCCGCACGCTCGTGCTCGAAGCGCACGACCAGTTCCGTCGCGAAGTGCTGCGCGTCGGCGGCGCTGCCCCCGTTGCCGAAGATCAGCAGCTTGCCGCCCGCGGCCATCGCCGATCGGATGGCGCTGGCGGCGGCGACGATCGCCGCCTGCTCCCGGTCGCCCATCCGCTGATGCGCCGCCACCGCGGCCTCGAACACCCGCCGGACCGCCGCCGTGTCGGGGTCCTGCCCCGCCTGCCCTGTCGCGTCTGCGCTGGCCATCTCCAGGGTGTTCGCCGGCGTCACTCGTTGCGCGCCCGGTCCCGCGTGACTTCGATGTTCGACACGAACTGTTCCTGCGTGACCTGCAGCGGCTCGTACGTCTTGACCGCCAGCTTGATCTGCACCGGGTAGTCCTTCCGGAGCGGATGCCCTTCCCAGTCGTCCGGCATCAGGATGCGACGCATGTCGGGGTTGTCGCTGAAGTTGATGCCGAACAGATCGTAGGCCTCGCGCTCGGACCAGCCGGCGGCCGGCCAGACCGACGTGACCGACGGCACGTGGACGTCATGGCCGGCCGGGACACGAACCTTCAGGCGCAGCCGGCGCGCGGTATGGCCGAAGCCGGCCACACCCAGGCTCGCCATCAGATAGACAATCTCGAAACGCGGCTCGCGCGGCAGGTAGTCGACCGGCAGCAGGTCCACGAGGAACGCGAAGCGCAACTCGGGCGTATCCCGCAGCGCGAGCGAGGCCGCGACGAGGTGCTCGAGCGGCACATAGAAGGTCGGCATGCCGTCGCCGGCCTCGACGCTCTCGAAGGGGACGCCGGGGACCGCGCGCGACAGGGTCTCGAGAATGAAGGCCGCGTCGCTCACACGAAAACCTTCGTTCTGTCGATCTTCTTCTGGAGCTGGACGATGCCGTAGATGAGCGATTCGGGGCGCGGGGGGCAGCCGGGCACGAAGACGTCCACCGGGACGACCTGGTCCACCCCCTGGACGATGGCGTAGTTGTCGAAGACGCCGCCGACCGATGCGCAGGCGCCCATGGAGATGACGTATTTCGGTTCCGGCATCTGGTCGTAGATGCGGCGCAGCACCGGCGCCATCTTCCGGGACAACCGACCGGCGACGATCATGAGGTCGGATTGCCGGGGCGACCCGCGAAACACTTCCGCGCCAAAGCGCGCGATGTCGTAGCGCGACGCGCTCATGGCCATCATCTCGATCGCACAGCAGGCCAGCCCGAAGGTGACCGGCCAGATCGACGAGCGCCGCGCCCAGTTGACCATCTTGTCAACCGTCGTCAGCAGGACGGGAATTTCCGGATCGTAATCAGACATTTGGGCGTTCTCTACTGGCTCAGCTCTCAGCTATCGGCTCTCAGCTTCCAGCTACCGTCCGCGGGTCGAGTTTCCATCGGGCTCCCGCTCGAGAGAGCCCGCACTTCCAGTTACGCTCCCCGGTGC
>JANPJN010000808.1:0-38622 GCA_031425515.1 Acidobacteriota bacterium
CGCCTCGCTCCTCCCCCTCGAAGACCGGCACCGCGAGCACGTCGGTGTCGATCTCGGCAGCCGGCGCGCGGCGGATCTTCACAGGGGGGACGAGGGCAAAGGGAAACATCCGGAGATTATACGCAGGGACGGGGCGGGAGGGCCATGACGGGGTGCGCGGTGCGGGAGATTGCGTTCCCGGGCGTCTGCTAGAATGGCGGTGTTCCTACCCCCAGGAGGTCCCCATGCGCCTTTCTCCTCGCCGCTGCGCCACTGCGGTGATTTTAACGGCTGTCGTTGTCACCGGCGGCGCCCTCGGGGCTCGCGATGCCGGGCAGGCGGCGGCCAAAAAGACCAAACCCTCGGTGACGCTCAAGGCTACGCCGATCGTGGTCTTCTCTCCGGCGCGCGTCGTGCTGACGGCGGATGTCCGGGGCGGAGACGACGACTTCCAGGATCTGTACTGCGCCACCGAGGAGTGGGACTGGGGCGACGATACGGTGTCGAAGAACACCGGCGACTGCGACCCCTACGAGGCCGGCAAGAGCACGATCAAGCGGCGCTTCTCGGCGGACCACACCTTCCAGACGGCCGGCGAGTATCGCGTGCAGTTCCGGCTGAAGCAGAAGAACAAGGTCATCCTCAGCGGGACGACGGAAGTGAAGGTCCGCCCGGGGATTCGCGACAACACAGACATGCGCTGAGCGCGGCGCGGACGGCGCCGTCTCAGGCCATCGCGGTCATCGGCACGGGCCGGTACCGGCCATCCTCCAGCCGGTACGCCCGCACGTCAGGGTCATCAGGCGTGGCGAGCGACACGATCAGGTAGAGGAACGCCGGGTCCTGCGCTTCGCTGAGGTCGGTGGCAGACGGCACGGCCGGCGAGCGGGGGTGCGAGTGGTACGCGCCGACGACCGTGCGCCCTTCCCTCCTGGCCCTGCGGATCGCCGCGAAGTGGTCGGCCGGATCGATTTGATAGGTCGTGTGCCCGTCGCGGACGTTGCGCGCCTGAACGGCCTCCTCGAGGACGCCATGGGCGCCAATCAGCAGTCCACAGCATTCGCGCGGCGCGGCCTCGACCGCGTGGGCAATGATCGCCGCCCGCACCGCGGCGCGGATCCCCACGCCTTCAGCATCGGACCCTGGTGCCGGGCAGTCGGCATCAGCCTCCGCATTCATTCACGTAACTCCGGACGGTCGCGAAACTCGTCGAGCGCCTCGGGGTTCGCGAGCGCTTCCAGGTTCCGGATCTCGCGGCCGTGCACGGCGTCCCGCACGGCGATCTCGACAATCTTTCCGCTCCGCGTCCGGGGGATGTCGGCGACCTGCACGATGCGCGCGGGCACGTGGCGTGGGGTCGCGTTCGTGCGGATGTGGTCGCGGATGGCCCGCTCCAGCTCCGGCGTCAGCGCAACGCCGTCGCGCAGCCGGACGAACAGCACGATCCGCTCGTCGTTCTCCCAGCGCTGGCCGACGACCAGGCTCTCGACGATCTCGCCCAACTGATCGACCTGGCGATAGATCTCGGCCGTGCCGATCCGGACACCGCCCGGATTGAGGACCGCGTCGGACCGTCCGTGGATGATCACTCCGTCATGCACCGTGAGCTCGGCGTAGTCGCCGTGATGCCAGATGCCGGGGTACTTCTCGAAGTAGGCCGAGCGGTACTTCTCGCCGCCGGGGTCATTCCAGAATCCGACCGGCATCGACGGAAACGGCATGGTGCAGACGAGCTCCCCCTTTCCGCGGGCCAGCGGCCGGCCCGCCTCGTCGAAGACATCCACCTTCATGCCCAGGCCCCGGGCCTGAATCTCGCCGCTCCAGACGGGTCCGATCGGGTTGCCGAGCACGAAGCAGCTGACGATGTCGGTGCCGCCGGAGATGGACGCGAGGTGCAGGTCGGGCTTGATGTGCTCGTACACGAACGCGAAGCTCTCCGGCGCCAGCGGCGAGCCGGTGGACGTCATCGTGCGCAGCGCGTCGAGGCGATGCGTCCCGCGCGGCGAGAGGCCGGCCTTGGCGACGGCGTCGACGAATCGGGCGGAGGTCCCGAAGAACGTCATGCCGGTCTCGTCGGCGAAATCGAACAGCGTGTTGCCGTCGGGATGGAAGGGGGAACCGTCATACAGCAGAACCGTAGCCTCGGACGCGAGCGTCGTCAGCAGCCAGTTCCACATCATCCAGCCGCAGGTCGTGAAGTAGAACACGCGATCGCCCCGCTGGATGTCGCAGTGGAGCTGGTGCTCCTTCAGATGCTGCAGCAGCGTGCCGCCCGCGCCATGGACGATGCACTTCGGGACGCCGGTGGTGCCGGACGAGTAGAGGACGTAAAGGGGATGGTCGAACGGGAAGCGCGTGAACTCGAGCGGGGTCGGGCTGGCGGCGCCCAGGAAGTCGGCCCATGCCACGCCGTGCGGAATTGCCCGGATGTCGTGATCGGGGTCCACGTAGGGCACGACGACGGTGTGCTCGACGGAGGGCAGATGCGCGAGGATGTCGGCCAGGCGCGGCAGGAGCGGATGCGTGCGGCCCGCGTAGAAGTAGCCGTCTGGCGCGACGAGGACGCGCGGTGCGGTCTGCCCGAACCGGTCCAGCACGCCCTGGACGCCGAAGTCCGGTGAGCATGATGTCCACACCGCGCCGATGGCCGCGGCACCGAGAGCGGCGACGATCGCTTCGGGCATGTTGGGCATGTACCCCGCGACCCTGTCCCCCGCTCGTATGCCGGCGTGCTGCAGGGCCGACGCGAAGCGGCCGACGTCGGCGAAGAGCTCCGCGTGCGAGACGACGCGCCGCCGTACGCCTTCGCCGTTGAAGATGAGAGCGGCCTCTGCGTCGCGCCGCCGCAGCACGTTCTCGGTGAAGTTGAGCCGCGCCTCCGGGAAGAACCGCGCCCCGGGCATCGGTTCGAGGTTCACGACCGCCGGCTCCCCCGGGTCGCCGATCACGCCGCAGAACGTCCACAGCGCCGACCAGAAGTCCGCTGGCCGCTCGATCGAAAATCGCCACAGGGCCGCGTAGTCGTTGCCCGTGAGCCCGTAGCGCTCCTGCAGCCCCTGGATAAACGTGGTGATGCGCGCGCGGGCGACGCGCGCCGCCGACGGAGTCCACAGCGGCGAGGACGACACGTCTGCAGTATACCGGGGGGTCCGGCGGGGATCGTCAGCCGCGGTCGGCGGCGCGCTCGAGCACGCGCTTCCATGCGGCGGCCGACTCGAACGTGGCGTCGAGCGCGTCCGCCTGACCGCCGCGGGACGGCTGCATGCGGCGCAGGACGGCAATCAGCTCGTCGATTGCCTCCGAAATGTTCTCCGGGTTCGATGCCGCGATGTCGCGCCAGATATCGGCGGGGCTCGACGCGAGCCGCGTCGTGTCGCGCAGCCCTCGCCCGGCCAGCGCGAGCCCGTTCTCGCCGGCATGTTCACCGACGACGTGCATCAGCGCGCTTGCCGCCAGTTGCGGGAGGTGGCTCAGGTACGCGGCCAGCGTGTCGTGGGCCTCGGCCGTCATGGTCTGGACTGCGCCTCCGACGGCGTCGATCACCGTCCGCAGCCGCGCCGCCGCGGCGTCGGATGCGGGGCCGTCCGGCGTCAGCACCCAGGGGCGCCCCCTGAACAGGTCCGGCCTGGCGGACTCCACGCCGCCAACGGCGGCGCCCGCCAGCGGATGTCCGCCGACGAACGTCAGTCGCCCTGGCAGCGTCCGCGCGGCGGCGACGATGTCGCGCTTGGTGCTGCCGACATCCGTGACGATCGCGTCGCCGGGCACGTGGTCGGGCAGCTCGCGCAGGATGGCGATGTTGGCCAGCACCGGCGCCGCGAGCATGATCAGGTCCGCCTCGGCGGTCAGCACGAGATCGTCGCCCCCCACGTCCGCCGCGTGCATGCGCATCGCGGTTTCGACGACCGGGCGCCGGTCCACGGCAATCACGAGCGACGTGGGCCAGAGCTCCCGCACGGCGAGCGCGAACGACGCCCCCATCAGCCCGAAGCCCACCACCGCCACCCGTGCAAACGGAGGCTCCGCGCCCCCGTCCACCTCCGCCATCGGCAGTCGCTTCGCCATCACGCTTCGGCGTCCTGCGTCCGGTCCGACCGGACGCGTGTCAGATGCCCCACCCGCGTCGCGCGACCTGCTCGAGGCAGATGCTGCGCCCGATGGCCGGCGCGATGATCCGGAGCTCCGCCATCAGGCGGTCGAACTGCGCGGGGAACAGCGACTGCGCGCCGTCGCTCATCGCGTGGTCCGGGTCGTGGTGCACCTCGATGAGCAGGCCGTCGGCGCCGGCCGCGACCGCGGCGCGGGCCATCGGCGCCACCTTGTCGCGCAGCCCCGTGCCGTGGCTCGGGTCCACCAGGATGGGCAGGTGGCTCAGCTTGCGGACGACGGGAATGGCGGAGATGTCGAGCGTGTTGCGCGTGTAGCTCTCGAAGGTGCGGATGCCGCGTTCGCAGAGCATGACGTCCATGTTGCCGCCCGCCAGGATGTATTCGGCCGACAGCAGCCACTCTTCGATCGTCGCCGAGATGCCGCGCTTGAGGAGGACCGGGATCCGGGCGTGCCCCAGCTCGCGCAGCAGCGTGAAGTTCTGCATGTTGCGCGCGCCCACCTGGAGGATGTCGGCATACTTGCCGATCGTCTCGAGCTGGCTGATGTCCATAATCTCTGAGACGAGCTTCAGGTGATGGCGATCGGAGGCGCCGCGCAGCATTCGCAGCCCCTCCTCACCCAGCCCCTGGAAGCTGTAGGGGGAGCTTCGCGGCTTGTAGGCGCCGCCGCGCAGGACCTTCGCCCCGGCGCGCTTGACGGCTACCGCGGCCGCCTCGACCTGTTCCTCGTTCTCCGCCGAGCACGGGCCGGCCATGACGATGACCTCGTCGCCGCCGATGCGGACATCACCGACCGCCACCACGCTGTTCTCCGGCTTGAACGTGCGGCTTGCGAGCTTGTAGGGCTCCGTGATCCGCACGACCTCCTGGACGCCGTCGAGCACTTCGAGCAGCCGCGGGTCGCGCTGAATCCCTCCGCCCACGGCGCCTATGACGGTGCGCAGCGCGCCGCTCGACCGGTGCACATCGAATCCCATCTCGACGAGCTGCGCGATGACCCGCTGCACCTGTTCGTCCGTCGCGCGTTCCTGCATGACCACAACCATGATGACCTTCTATCGCAAATCCGAATTACAAGGGGCAGCGAAGGGCTGCCGGCGTTCAGCTATTCCGCAGCCGGCTTCCCCGCCCGGCCCTCCGGTGACCCGACTCCCTCTGCGGCGTCCGCAATCCGTTCCAGCCGCCGCGCTTCGTCGATGATCCGCTCGAACAGCCGCTTCACGGCGCTGTCGTCGAGCGGGCCGGCATTGATCTGCTGGACGTGCCGCAGGACGTCCGCCTCGCGACCCGGCTGATAGACCTCGAGCCCGGCGAGCTTCTTCTCGTGCCCGATAGCCAGCGCACACCCGGCGCGGGCGTTCAGCAGGGCGACGAGTTGCTCGTCGATCTCGTCGATCTTCCGCCGCAGCGCATCGAGCTGGGTCACAGCGCGCTCTTCAGCCATCGCACGTACTCGCCCGCCCTGTGCGGGAGGTCGGGCTCCCCCGCGTGGTCCGCGAGCATCTGCACGAGCGCACTGCCGACGACCGCCGCATCGGCGGACTCGCACGCGCGCGCCACGTGCGCCGGGGACGAGATGCCGAAGCCGACGGCGACGGGCAGGTCCGACTGGGCGCGGACCCGGCCGACGAGCGTGCTCACATCGGACGCCATGTCGTCTCGCACCCCGGTCACCCCCATGCGCGAGATCACATAGAGGAACCCCTGCCCCAGCTCCCCCGACCGGCGGATCCGTTCGTCGGTCGTCGTCGGGCTGATCAGAAAGACGGGATCGAGCCCCTCGGCGACCATCGGCGCCCGGAGCGGCTCGGCCTCTTCGACGGGATAGTCGAGAATCAGGACGCCGTCCACACCCGCCGCCCGCGCGCTTCGCGCGAAGACCGCCGCATCCATCCGGAGGACGGGGTTGGCGTAGGTGAAGAGCACGATCGGCGTGTCCACCTCCTGCCGCACCGCGGCGACGACGTCCAGCGTGCCACGCAGCGTCGTGCCGCCGGCAATCGCCCGCTCGGTCGCCCGCTGGATGACGGGCCCGTCGGCCAGCGGGTCCGAGAACGGGACGCCGACCTCGAGGATGTCCGCGCCCGCACGCGCGATCTCGATCAGGATGCGCACCGAGGCCTGCCGATTCGGATCGCCCGCCGTCACATACGTGACCAGCCCTCCGCGTCCGCGCGCGCGCATGTCGCGAAAGGTCGCGTCAAGGCGCGACATGCGGCTCCCCGGCGGCCTGCCCGGCCGCGTCCAGCGCCTTGCGGATGCTCATCACGTCCTTGTCGCCGCGGCCGGAGAGATTCACGATCAGGATCGCTTCCCGACCCATCGTCGGCGCCAGCCGCAGCGCGTGCGCAATGGCGTGCGACGACTCCAGCGCGGCGAGAATGCCCTCCTCGCGGGCCAGGCGCTGAAACGCGCGCAGCGCGTCATCGTCGTCCACCCAGGTGTACTCCGCGCGCGCCGAGTCGTGGAGCCAGGCATGTTCGGGACCGACCGACGCGTAGTCGAGGCCGGCGGAGATGGAATGCGTCAGCTCGATGTTGCCGTCCTCGTCCTGCAGCACGTAGCTCCGGGTCCCCTGGAGCACGCCTGAACTGCCCCCGGCGAAGCGCGCGGCATGCTCTCCCGGCCGGATGCCGCGACCTCCCGCCTCGACGCCGATGAGCCGGACCGAGGCGTCCGCGATGAAGGCATCGAAGATGCCCATGGCGTTGCTGCCGCCGCCAACGCAGGCGACGATGGCGTCGGGGAGACGGCCGAGGGCCTCGAGACACTGGGCGCGGGTTTCCTGCCCGATGACGGACTGGAACTCGCGCACCATGAGGGGATAGGGATGCGGGCCGAGCACGGAGCCGAGCAGGTAGTAGCTGTGCTCGACGTTGGTGACCCAGTCGCGCATCGCTTCGTTGATCGCGTCCTTGAGCGTACGCGCGCCCGCGTCCACGCGCCGGACCGTCGCGCCCAGTAGTTGCATCCGGAACACGTTGAGCGACTGGCGCTCCATGTCTTCGGCGCCCATGTAGACGTCGCACTCGAGGCCGAGCAGCGCGCAGACAGTAGCGGTCGCGACGCCGTGCTGGCCCGCACCGGTTTCGGCAATCACGCGTCGCTTGCCCATGCGCTGGGCGAGCAGCGCCTGGCCGAGCGCGTTGTTGATCTTGTGTGCGCCCGTGTGGGCGAGATCCTCGCGCTTGAAGAAGATGCGCGCGCCGCCGAGCGTCTCGGAGAGCCGCCGGGCCTCGTAGAGCGGCGTCGCGCGGCCAACGTAGTCGCGGAGCAGCCGGGCGAGCGTCTCGCGAAACGCCGGGTCGGTGCGGGCCTCGAAGTAGGCGCGCTGAAGCTCCTCGACCGGCGCGACGAGCGTTTCCGGCACGAATCGCCCGCCGTAGGCGCCGTAGTAGCCCCGTGCATCGGGGTCGCGGTGTCCGAACGATGGTTGCATGGTCCTTTTGCCTATCCTGAATGGGCCGGCGCGTGGGCGGCGCGCGCGAGCGCGGCGAAGAAGGCGCGCAGGGCCGCAGCGTCCTTCTCCCCCGGCGCCGATTCGACGCCCGATGAGACGTCCAGCATGAACGGGCGGACAGTCGCGGCCGCTTCCGCGACGTTGCCTGGCGTCAGCCCTCCCGACAGAATCGTCCGGCGGCGGGCAGCGACGTCTGCGGCCGCGGTCCAGTCGATCGTGCGGCCCGTGCCGCCCCGCCGCACGGGATCGTGCGCGTCGAGCAGCACGGTCACGGCGTCCGGCACCCGATCCACGACCGAGGGGTCGAAGGCTGACGGCACGGGTACCGCCTTGATGAGGGTCAGCCCCAGCGGCTGATAGTCCGCGACCGCCTCGATTCCGTGGAGCTGCACGACGGTGATGCCGCTGCGCTTCGCGACCTCGGCGACGTGCGCCGCGGACTGATCGACGAAGACGCCCACGCACTGTACGCCGGGCGGCAGCGCCGCCGCGATCGCGCCCGCCGCCTCGGGTTCGATGAAGCGGGCGCTGCCCGGCCAGAAGACAAAGCCGATGGCCGCCGCCCCCAGCTCCACGGCCAGCGTCGCATCGGCCAGCCTGCGAATGCCGCAGACCTTGACGCGCGGCGGCATGCCGGGCATCAGCGGCCGCATAGTTCCCTCAGGGCGCGACCGGGGTCGGGCTGGGCAATCAGGCGCTCCCCGACGAGAAAGGCGTGATAGCCCGCGCTGGAGAGCCGCGTCAGATCGGAGGCGGACCGGATCCCGCTCTCCGCGACGGCCGTGACGCCCTCGGGCAGACGGGCGGCGACGGCGTCGAGGACTGCCATGTCCACCTCCAGCGTCCGGAGGTTCCGGCTGTTGACGCCGATGATGCGGGCGCCCGCATCGACCGCGCGTTCCATCTCTTCCACGCTGTGCGCCTCGACTAGCACCGAAAGCCCCAGGCGCCCGGCGGCCTGCATCAACGCGGTGAGATCGGCCTGGTCGAGCGCGCTCACAATGAGCAGTGCCGCGTCCGCTCCGAGCACGGCGGCTTCGATCAGTTGATACTCCGAGATGATGAAGTCCTTGCGCAGCAGCGGGAGATCCACCGCGGCGCGCACGTCCCGAAGGTGCTGCGGGTCGCCGTCGAAGAAGGTCGGCTCGGTCAGCACCGAAATCGCGACGGCGCCGGCGTCCGCATACGCTCGCGCATGGGCGGCAGGATGGTAGTCCTGACGCAGGATCCCTCTCGATGGGGACCGGCGCTTGCACTCGGCGATGATCCGCGCGCGCTGCGGCAGCCCGCGATTCGCGTCCTCCGTGCCACGAAGCGCCGACTCGAACGCCTCGCCCCTCGGCTCGCGCGTCTGGTGTCGGGCAAGGGCAGCGGCCGGGCGTGCGGCTTCGCGGACGTCTACGATGCGGCGGGTCGCGGCGACGATCGTCGCCAGCAGGTCCCCGTGCTGGACCGCCGGCGTCATGACGCGGCCGCCGATCTCCCGCCCACCGAGGTCGCGACCAGCCGGGCGAGCACCTCGCGCGCGCGCCCGCTGTCGATCGCCTCGGCGGCCCGTGCAATCCCCAGCGGAATCGTGGCGGCCTCTCCGGCGATGAGCAGCGCCGCGGCCGCGTTCAGCAGGACGATGTCGCGCGCCGGACCCGTGCGGCCGTCGAGGATCGCCCTGGCGATCGCGGCGTTCTCGGCGGCGTCTCCGCCCTGCAGATCGGCGGGCATGGCCCGGGGCACCCCGAAGTCTGCGGGGTGCACGTAGAAGGTGTTGACGGCGCCGCCGCGGCACTCCGAGACTTTCGTGTAGCCCGTGGTGGAGATCTCGTCGAGCCCATCGGCGCCGTGGACGACCCAGGCGCGATCGGATCCGAGCAGCGCGAGCGATCGCGCGACCAGCTCCGTGAACTCCGGCCGCGGAACGCCGACGAGCTGGCGGGTGGCCCCGGCCGGATTGGTGAGCGGCCCGAGCAGATTGAACGCCGTCCGCACGCCGAGGTCGCGGCGCGCCTGCGCGGCATGCTTCATCGACGGATGGAAAATGGGTGCGAAGAAGAATGCGATTCCCGCGGTGGTGAGGCACTCCTCCACCACCGGCGGAGGGGCGGCCACTTCGACGCCGAGCGCCTCGAACAGATCCGCGCTGCCGCACCGGCTCGAGACCGATCGATTGCCGTGTTTCGCGACCTGCACCCCACAGGCTGCGAGCACCAGAGCCGAGACGGTCGAGACATTGAACGTGCCGGCCCGATCGCCACCCGTGCCGCACGTATCGAAGACCGGCCCGTGATCGCGTGACAGGCGCGCGGCCCGGCTCCGCATGGCCCGCGCCAGGCCGACGATCTCCGACGGACGCTCCCCCTTCATCGTCAGGCCCACGAGGAACCCGGCGATCTGCGCCGGCTGGGCGCGGCCGTCCATGATCTCGGCCATGGCCGACGCCGCCTCATCGGTCGTGAGGTCTTCGCGGCGCTGCAGCTTTTCGATCAGAGCGGCAAACATCACAGATCCAGGAAATTCCGGAGCAGGCGGCGCCCCTCGTCTGTAAGCACCGATTCGGGATGGAACTGCACGCCGTGGACCGGGAAGGTCCGGTGCCGCAGGCCCATGATCGTTCCGTCTTCGCTGTGCGCGGCGGCCTCGAGCACGTCGGGCAGGGGCTCGGCGACGACCAGCGAATGGTAGCGGCCGGCCACGAACGGATGCGACACGCCCTGGAAGACGCCGCGTCCATCGTGCTCGATTGACGACACCTTGCCGTGCATCAGCTCTCCCGCGCGGACGACCTGCCCGCCGAAGGCGATGCCGATGCTCTGGTGCCCGAGGCAGACGCCGAGCAGCGGGATGGTCGGCCCGAACCGGCGGATGGTCTCCACCGAGATGCCGGCCTCTTCCGGTCGGCCGGGCCCCGGCGAGATCACGATCCGCTCGGGCGCGAGCGACGCGACCTCGTCCAGCGTGATCTCGTCGTTGCGCCTGACGAGGATCTCCGCGCCGAGCTCGCCGAAGTACTGCGCGAGGTTGTAGGTGAACGAGTCGTAGTTATCGATCAGCAGCAGCATCAGAGCCCTGCCTCGGCCATGGCGAGCGCCGTCAGCACCGCTCGCGCCTTGTCGCGCGTCTCCTCGAACTCGGCCGCGGGGTTGGAGTCGGCGACGATGCCGGCGCCGGCCTGGATGCGGGCGCGGCCGTTACGAATGGTGATGGTGCGGATCGCGATGCAGAAGTCCAGATTGCCGGCGAAATCGATGTAACCGACCGCCCCCGCGTAGATGTCGCGCCGGGTCGGCTCGAGCTCCGACAGGATCTGCATCGCCCGGATTTTCGGAGCGCCCGAGACCGTGCCGGCCGGGAAACAGGCGACGAGCGCGTCGAGATAGTCCCGATCGGCGGCCAGCCGGCCGTCCACGGTGGAGACGAGGTGCATGACGTGGGAGTAGCGCTCGATCGACATGTACTGCGGCACCCGGACGGAGCCGAACTCGCAGACGCGTCCCAGGTCGTTGCGCCCGAGATCCACGAGCATGACATGTTCGGCACGCTCCTTCTCGTTGCGCTTCAGCTCCTCCCCGAGTCGCACGTCCTCGTCGTCTGTTGCGCCGCGCGGCCGGGTGCCCGCGATTGGATGGGTCTCGACGTGCCGGCCCTCCACGCGGACGAGCATCTCGGGCGAGGACCCGACGATCGAGAGGCCGCCCAGGCGTGTGAAGTACATGTAGGGGGACGGGTTCACGTGGCGGAGCGCCCGGTAGACCGTGAACGGATCGGCGGTCACCTCCGCCTCGAAGCGCTGCGAGAGCACGGCCTGATAGATGTCGCCGGCGGCGATGCGCTCCTTGATCGTGCGGACGCCGGCCTCGTACGCCTCGCGCGTCATGTTGGAGCGGACCTCGGGCGCCGGCTGCGTCTGGCGGTCCGGCTGCGAGAGCCCGCGCTCGAGCTCTCGCTCGAGGAACTCGATGCGTGCGCAGGCGAACTGATAGAGCGCGCGCAGATCTTCGTCCGCGCCGACACGCGCGTTGGCGATGATCAGGATGCGGTGCTTCACGTGGTCGAACGCGAGCACTGTGTCGAAGAGCATGAAGCCGGCTTCGTCTTCCGCTTCGTCTTCCGCTTTGTCGGGGGCCGCTGCGTGGGCCGCCCCATCGCTCCTGCTCCACCGGGCCGAGGCCCAGGCGTCGAGCAGGGCCGGCTCGAAGACCGGCGAGGCGTCGTAGCCGATGAAGCCGACCGCGCCGCCCGTGAAGCGCGGAAGGCCGGGCACGAACGGCGCCTGGAACTCGGCCATGAGGCGGCGGAGCGCCGCGACGAACGGCTCCCCGCTCTCGGTGGTGACGCCCGAGCGGTCGATGATCGTGCGCCCCGCCCGCTGCCGGAGCACCAGGAAGGGATCCTTGCCAAGGAACGAGTAGCGCGCCACGCGTTCGCCGCCTTCCACGCTTTCAAACAGAAAGGCGTAGTCGGAATGCTCGGCGATTTTCAGGAACGCCGACACCGGCGTGAGCAGGTCGGCGATGATCTCCTTGATGACCGGCACGAACGTGCCGCGCCGCGAGAGATCCACGAACTCCTCGAACGTCGTCTGCTTCACGGGATGTCCTCTGCCGCGCGCGGGCGGTGCCCGCCGTCGGCGTTGGCCGCGGCGGCGGCAAACAGGCCGGCCGGCGGGCGTTGCCCTGTCCACAATTCGAATTGCCGCTCGGCCTGGGCCACGAGCATCTCGAGGCCGCCGATCGTCAGGCACCCCGCGGCCCGGGCGCGCCGGAGGAGCGGCGTCTCGGCCGGCACGTAGACCAGATCGAACACGATTTCGCCGTCGAGCGCCACGCGGGCCGTCGGATCGTCCTGCGGGCCGCGGCTCCCCGCCGATGTGGCATTGACCAGCACGTCCCAGCTGCCGGGGGCCGGCGGCCACACGCCGGCGGTGGCGCCGGACAGGCGGGCAACCTCCGCCGCAGCCTCCGGCCGTCGCGCGCAGATGGTCACGGCCGTTCCCTGGCTCACGAGCGCGACCGCCACCGCCCGGGCGGCGCCGCCGGCGCCGACCACCGCCGCGCGCGTGCCCTTGAGCGCGATGCGGCCGGCCAGCGGGGCGAGAAAACCCTCCACGTCGGAATTCGCGCCGACCCAGCGCCCGTCCCGGACGATGAGCGTGTTGACCGCGCCGACGCGCCGGGTGAGCGCATCGACCTCGTCCAGGTGATCCAGCATCCCGACCTTGAAGGGGGCCGTGATGCTCGCGCCCCGCATCTTGGTGGCGCGGGCGAACGCGACGAAGTCCGCGACGTCGGCGGCCTGGAGCGGGACGTACACCGCGTTGAGCCCGAGGGCCGCGAAGCCGGCATTGTGCATGACCGGAGAGAGCGAGTGCGCGATCGGATTGCCGACGACGCCGAAGAGCGCGGCGTCGGGGCGGATCCGGCGGAAGCGGAACTCGTTCACCAGCCGATCGGCCGGCATCTGCCCGGGCGCGACGGCGTCTCCGGCATACGTCCAGCGATTGCGCAACCGCGCCGCCAGCAGTCGGGTCGGCACACCAGCCTGCCCCATCGCCAGCAGCACATGCCCATCGACGTCGTCCGATGCCGAGAAGAGCGGTTCGTCTGCCAGCGCCATCAGGGACACCGCGTCGGTGAGCCGGGTGGCCGTGACGGCAATCTTGATCACCTCCGCCCCCGTCGCGCGCATCGTGCGCGCCCGGTCGGGCAGGTCGGCGGGCACGCCGTCGAAGTCGTGCATCGAGAGCACCACGCCCCGGCCATGCCGGCGGCGCACCAGCGCGGGGGCGAAGGCGGCGCGCGCCTCGACATCCACGTACTCGGCGCCAGCGGCCTGGGCTTCGGTCAGGATCCGTTCGCGCTCCGCTTCGGAGCCCGCAAACGCCCCCCCCTCCCATGCCGCGCGGCACGTCACCACCACCGGACGGCGCCGCCCTTCGAGCGCGCCGGCGGCGTCCGGGCGGTCCACGGCGTCGAGGCGCACCTCGACGAGGTCGGCGTTGGCGGCGGCGTCGCGCGCACGGCGCACCTCCTCCATCGTCCGTCCCGTGACCGTGACACACACCAGGGGATCGCGCATGAGCCTCTAAAACGCAAAAAGCCTCCTCAGCCGGGGCTGAGGAGGCTTCGTGGAATCCTTATCCTGCCGTGTGCAGGTTAACGAACCGCCCCCCCAGCGCACGCGTACCACCACCAGAAAGAACCTGCGGTTCCGCGGCGGAATCGATACGGCTGGGTGAGGAGCGGAGACGTCAAAACGTTGTGACGATAACAGAGGGATCCGATGGCTGTCAATTTCAAGCGCGGCGGACCCTCGCGGGACCGGGCTTTCTCCTTGACCGGCAAGCAGTTACTGCTTATAACTGGATCATCCACTTCCCCCAGGCCCTGACCCGGAGCTTATGAAGATCCGCACTGCCGCCGCGGCGCTTGCGCTCATCGTTGTCTGTTGGAGATCGACGCCGGCCGTGTCCGTGCTGATGCCGATCGAAGAGGTTCGCCCTGGCATGACGGGCATCGGCCGCACTGTCTTCGAGGGGACGGATCTCGAGGAGTTCAAGGTGTCGATCCTTGGTGTGCTCCGCAACATCCAGGGGCCCAACCGCAACCTGATTCTCGCGCGTCTCGAAGGCGGCCCCCTCGCAAAGACGGGCGTGGCGGCCGGCATGAGCGGGAGTCCTGTCTACATCGACGGGCGGCTCGTCGGCGCCGTGTCGTATTCGATCGGGGCGTTTCCAACCGAGGCGATTGCCGGCATCACGCCCATTGGCGAGATGACGGACGCCACGCAGATGACGAAGCGCCCGGCCTCCGCCCAGGCGCGGATCGAACTGCCCCTCACGCGCGAGACGCTCGCGGCATCGCTCCGCTCGGCGTTCGCCCGCGTGGATCCATTCGCCCGTCGCCCGGGCGACGTACAGGTTTTCGGGCTGCCCGAGGCCGTGGGTGCGCAGATGGGCGCGATGCTGCGGCCAATCTCCACGCCGCTCGTGATGAGCGGGTTCGAGCCGGCGACGATGGATATGCTCTCGGGCGCATTCGGGTCCGCTGGATTCACGCCGGTCGTCGGCGGCGCGGCCTTCGGATCGGGCGCGGCCCTCCCGGGCGCACGCGATCTCGAGCCGAAGGGGGCGCTGCGGGAGGGGGATGCGATTGGCGTGTCGCTCGTCGGCGGCGATCTGGAGATGGGCGCCACCGGCACCATCACGCATATCGACGGCGATCGGATCTACGCCTTCGGCCACCCGTTCTTCGGTCTCGGCCCGGCGCAGTTCCCGATGACGCGCGCCTACGTCTACACGATGCTTCCGAGCCTGATGTCCTCCTTCAAGATCTCCTCGATGGGCGAGGTGATCGGCACCATGCAGCAGGACCGGGCCACCGCCATCGCCGGCACGCTCGGGCCCGGGCCCGCCACCATCCCGATGGCCGTCTCGCTCCAGTCCACGCGTGAGGACGGCAGCCGCTCGACCCGCACGTTCAACTACCGGGTCGCCCACGACCAGGCGTTCACCCCGCTGCTCGCCTACGTGGCGCTCGCCAACACGATCACCGCCTACGAGCGGCAGTTCGGCCCGTCGACGTTCGCCGTCAGCAGCCGCACGCGCATCAAGGGGCATGCCGACCTGCTGCTGGAGGACGTCTTCACAGGCGACAGCGCCACGCTCGGGGCCGCCACCGCCGTCGCCGGCCCGGTGTCGATGCTGCTCGCCAACGACCTCGAGCCGATCACGGTCAACGGCATGGACGTTACCGTCGAAGCCAGCGAGACCTCACGCAGCGTGAAGATCGAACGCGTCTGGCTCGACGAGGTACGGCCGCGCGCCGGCCGCACGGTGCCGTTGAAAGTCCTCACGCGCAGCTATCGCGGCGAGGAGAAAATCTCCACCGTTCCAATCGCGATTCCGGCCCACGTGTCGGGCGCCCTGTCGATTCTCGTGACGGACGGGCGGCAACTGAATGCGATCGAACAGCGCGATCTCCGCCGCTCCCTCCAGCCGCAGAGCGTGGCCCAGATGATCCGCGTGCTGAACGACACGCGCCGCAACAACCGGATCTACGTCCGCCTCCTCAACGGCCGCCCCGGCGCCGTCGTCAACGGCGAGGCGCTCACGGCGCTTCCCCCCTCGGTCCTGTCCGTCATCGAAGGCGACAGCAACGGCGGCAGCTACACCCCCATCCGCAGCGCCCCGGTCGGCGAATGGGAGATCCCGATGGGGTCGGCCGTCACCGGCTCACGGCTGCTCGCCATCGACGTCGAGTCCCGCGGCGCGCCGGGCCGCTGAGCCTTCGCCGCCCCGTCACTTCTGCTAACGTGCATCCATGCTGAAGCTGTCCGGTGTTTTCCGGCGCGCCCGCCGGACTCGTGCTCGAACCTCGCCGGCCGCACGATCCACGCGGTGGGGCCTCGCGCTGCTGCTGCTGGCGGCAGCCGCGGGGGCCGTGCGATTCGCCGTCCCGCTCCGAGCCGCAGCGGCCACCTTCTGGACCGTCTCCACGCAGGCGGATTTCCTCAAGGGGGATGCCGAAGACGTCTCCATCGACAGCGACGGACGGCTCTTCCTCGGGCCTTCGCCTTCGCTCGTGGCGGAAACCGCCGCGCCGTTCCTGTGGACGGCTTTGCTCGGGACGGACGGCACGTTGTGGGCCGGCAGCGGCAATGAGGGTCTCGTCCTGAAGGTCGGCAAGGACGGCAAGCTCACCACGTTCTTCGACGCCCCGGAGCTCGAGGTGCACGCGCTGGCGCACGCACCGGGCGGCGGCCTGTACGTCGGCACCTCGCCGGACGGCAAGGTCTATCACGTGGCGGCCAACGGCACGTCCCGTGTCTTCTTCGACCCGGGCGACAAATACATCTGGTCGCTCGCCGTGGACGCGTCGGGCCACGTCTTCGCCGCGACGGGCGACAAGGGCATCATCTACAAGATCCGCCCTGACGGCACAGGCGCCTCCTTCTACCGCACCAACGCCGGCAACGTCGTCGCCCTGGCCTTCACGAAATCCGGCGACCTTATCGCCGGCACCGAATCGCCCGGACGCGTCTTCCGCATCGACCCGGCCGGCAAGGCCTTCGTCCTGCTCGACTCTCCGTACCGCGAAATCCACGCGGTTCGGCTCGCAGACGATGGGACGATTTATGCCGTGGCGGTCAACGGCACGCAGGGTGGGGACAGCCGCGCGACGGACCCGCTCCCTGCCGAGCCCGCGCGCCAGCCGGTCGCCTCGGTCTCCACGGAGATCACGGCCGTTACCGTTGTGGACAACGCCGTCGGCGGGATCCCCTCCTCCGCCCAGGGCCGCTCCGCGCGGAAGCCAGGCCGCGGCGCCATCTACCGCATCCGCCCTGACGGCATGTGGGACGCGATGTGGGATTCGGGCGACGACGCCCCGTACGACATCGTCATCGAACCCTCGGGCAGTCTGCTCGTCGGCACGGGGACGGAGGGGAAAATCTTTCGCGTGAGCGGCGATCCCGCCCGCGCCACGTTACTCGCGAGGGCGTCGGCGCGGCAGGTCACGGCACTGCTGAGAGAGCCCTCCGGTCGCATCATCGGCGCGGCCAGCAACCCCGGCAAGCTCTTCGCGCTGTCGCCTGCCGCGGCGCGTCGCGGCACCTTCGAGTCGGAGGTCAAGGACGCCACGACCGTTGCGAGCTGGGGCGTGATCCGGTGGAGGGCGTCGGGCCCGGCCGGTGCCGTCAACGTCTTCACGCGGACGGGCAACACGGCGACTCCCGACGAGACGTGGAGCGCGTGGTCTTCGGCGTACGCCAACGCGGGCGGCGAGCAGATCGTCAGCCCCACGGCGCGCTATCTCCAGTGGCGCGCGGTGCTCACGGCGCCGGGAGGCGACGGGCCCGTCCTCACCTCGGTGACGGCCGCCTACCTTCCACGGAACCTCCGTCCAGAGATTGCCTCGATCACGGTCCATCCTCCGGGCTCGGTCTTCCAGCGCCCCTTCTCCACCGGCGAAACCGAGCTGGCGGGCTTCGACGATGCCGCGGCCGATGCGCGGTTCGCGGCGCAGGCGTCGGCCAGCAGCGGGCCCGGCCAGGCAGGCGCGGCCCCCGCCCTGGGGCGCCGCATCTATCAGAAGGGGCTGCAGACGTTCGTGTGGAAGGCGGACGACGAGAACGACGATCGCCTCCAGTTCGACGTGCTCTACCGGCGTGAGGGGGAAACCGCCTGGCATCCGCTGCAGCGCGGGCTCTCCGACCCGATTTACGTGTGGGACACCACGTCGGTGCCGGACGGGACGTATTTCGTGAAAGTGGCCGGGTCGGACGCGCTGTCGAATTCGCCTGGCGCCGTGCTCGTGGGCGAGCTCGAAAGCGTGAGCTTCGACATCGACAACACCGCGCCGCACATCGAGCTGCAGCCGGCGGCGCGCGCCGGGTCGCGGACGACGCTCGTCTTCAGCGTGCGCGACGATCAGTCGCCGGTGCAGCGGGTCGAGTATTCGCTCGACGCCAGCCGGTGGCGCCTGGCGTACCCGAAGGACGGGATTGCGGATTCGCGGCGGGAGGAGTTCGAGGTCAGGCTGGACGACACCGAGAAGTCGAGGAGCGTGATCATCCGCGCCACCGACGCCATGAACAACGTGGCGACCGGCGTCGCCGGGATCCCGCGGTAGCGATCAGGAGCTCGACTTCCCTCTGACCGTCGTGTGTGCGACGAGCCACACGAAGTTGACCGCCACCGGCCCGCCATCCGACTGCGCCGGTTCCAGCCGCCCGCGCGAGAGCGCGTCCACCAGGGCCGTCACGTCCCGGCCCTCCTGGTTCGCCGTGAGCAGTTCCAGCCCCGACACGCGCCCCTCGCGCGTCACGATGGCCGACAGCGGCACCACGCGGTCCTCATCTTCAATCGATCGCTCGAGCGTGGCATAGACGACGCCGTGGCCTGGAACGCTGGGCGCCTGGATGCGCCCGCCCAGCCGGACGGGATTCAGATTGGATCCCGACGGCGCGCCGAGGACGGTGATCGTCGCCGCCAGCGAGTCGGCCCGCTCCGGCGACGCGAAGTGCAGCATCGAGAGGACCGCCGCGGCGCAGAGGAACGTGCCGGCGGTGGACGCGAGGCCGATCCACACGAGGTGCATGTCGTCGAAGGCCCGGCGCGCGCACGCCAGCCAGGACTCGTGCGCCTCGGCCCGCAGCCGGCTGACAACACCGGAACGGACGCCGGTCCAGTCGTCGGAGGGTGCCGGCGCGGCGGCGAGGCGAAGCGAGTCACCGAGCGCCCGGAGATCGTCGAGCGATTCGCCGCACGCACGGCAGTCGCGGACGTGCCCTTCGACCGCGATCTGCTCACGCACCGGCAGCTCCCGGTCGTAGAAGGGCTGCAACCGGTCCTGCACGTCCGGGCACGTCCAGGGCGTCATGCGCTCCTCAACTCTGCGCGAAGCGCTTCGCGCGCCCGGGCCAGCCTGGATTTCACCGTGCCGACGGCGATGCCGAGCGAGAACCCTATCTCCTCGTAGCTCAGGCCGTCAATTTCCCGGAGGACGAGGGCGGTCTTGTGATCGAAGGGCAGACGGTCGAGTGCGCCGCGGACGCGTTCGGCGGCCTGCTTCTGGCTGAGCAGCACGTCGGGGGCGCCCGCGTGCCGCGGCGCCGGCAGATCGCCATGGCTCCGGATGTGATCGTCGAGCGACACCTGCTGCGCGCGGTGGCGCCGGCGCCAGAAGCGCTGCCGGTTGCGCGCCTGGTTGACGACGATGCGGTAGATCCAAGTGCGGAGGGTGGACTGGCCCCGGAAGCCCGGGAGGGTGCGAAAGACCCGGAAGAACACCTCCTGCGACAGGTCGAGGGCTTCGTTGTGATCCCCGAGCAGGTTGAGGGAGAGCTGGTAGACCATGCGCTGATGCTCGGTCACGAGCTCCGCGCAGGCGTCTTCGTCGCGGGCGGCACAGCGCTGGATGAGGGCGGCTTCCCGTCCACCGACGTCCGTCCATGTGAGGGAGGGAACGGGCTTCACAAACAGTCCTTCCGCCATCTTAGCACCCCGGTCCGTGCGGGTCAGTCCGCGCCTGGATGATTAGAACCCGGCCGCCTGTGGAAGTTCCCCTGGCCCTGCCCCGCTGCGTCTCCCGGTCCGATGTAGGATCGCGGCAGTGAAACGCTGGATCCTGGCGGCGGTGCTCGTCGGCGTGTGCCTCGGTGGCGCCTACGAATGGGCCGCCCTGCACCGGGAGCGCGAGTATCGCGACTTCATCGACCAGGGTGAGGCCATGCTGGCCCGCGACGACACCTTTGCCGCGGTCGAGGCGTTCAGCGGCGCCATCGCCCTCAAGCCGGACGCGATGCTGGGCTACCTCAAACGCGGGGAGGCCTACGGCCGGCGGCTGGCACTCGACGGCCCGTCGCGCGATCCGATGAGGGCCGGTGAGCTCGACCCGGCGGCTGACGCCGCCATGCGGGATCTCCGCCGGGCCGCGGAACTGGACCCCCTCGCCCCCCGTCCGCTGGAGCTCATTGGCGACATCAGCTACAGCCTCCATCGCTACGACCGGGCGGCCGAGCGCTACCAGGCCTACGTCGCGCTCGACGACCGGTCCCCACGCGTGCTCTACAAGCTCGGGCTCGCGCAGTACAGCGCCGGGCGCGTGGCGTCCGCCATCGGGGTGATTCAGCAGGCCCTGGCGCTCGACGACCGTCTCGCTCCTGCTCACTACCTCCTGGGCCTGTGCTACCGCGACACGCAGAAACCCCGCCAGGCGATGCTCGCCTTCCAGGCCGCGGTTCGTCTCAGCCCGGCGCTGCTGGCCGCACGCGAGGAACTGGCCGACGTCTACACGCGACTCGGCCGGCTCGACGCCGCGATTGCGCAGCTCGACGAACTGGCGGACCTCGATCCTGGCCCCGCCCGGCACGTGGCGCTCGGGCTCGCCTGCGCGCGCGCCGGGCAGTTCGACCGGGCCGTGGCCACCCTCGCGGGCGCGTCGGAGCGGTATCCGGACGACGCCTCGCCGTATGCGGCGCTCGGCCGTGTCTGGCTCGAGAAGGCGCAGCCCCCCGATCGCATGGACGTGCAGAAGGCGGTCGGCGCGTTGCAGACGGCGGTGCGAACCGAGGAGAGCAGCGAGGTGCTGACGTTGCTCGGCCGTGCCTTCCTGCTGGCGAACGAGCCCGCCCGGGCCGAGCGCGTGCTGCAGCAGGCGTCGGCCAGGCTGCCCGTCGACCCCGCGGCCTTCTACTACCTGGCTGCCGCGGCGGAGCGATCGGGACACCGGGCCGCCGCACGCCGTGCGCTCGCTGACTACCGCGCGCTCCAGCGGGACGCCGGGCCGCCGCCTCGCCCACGCTGACAGGGAGCGAGTGCTCCGGGGGTTCTCGCCCCGTCCCGCGGTTCCGCGGTATTCTCTGCGGGCGCCGATGCTTCGCTACTTCCTCCGCCGACTGCTCCTCACCCTGCCCGTGCTGCTCGGCGTCGCCACGCTGGTATTCGCGCTGATCCACCTCGTGCCCGGCGACCCCGCGCAGGCGATGCTCGGCGACGGCGCCTCGCAGGAGGAAGTGCTGAAGCTCCAGCACACCCTGGGCCTCGATCGGCCGCTCCTCTCCCAGTACCGAAGCTTCCTGACCGGCATCTTCCGCGGCGACCTGGGGATGTCCTTCCGGTACAACACGCCGGTGACCGCGCAGATCAAAGAGAAGTTTCCCAACACGGCGGCGCTGGCGCTCGCGGCGATGTTCGTGGCCATGATTTTCGCCATCCCTCTCGGCATCGTCGCGGCGGTCTACCGCGGGACCGCGATCGACCATACGGCCATGACGCTGGCGCTGGTCGGCATCTGCATGCCCAACTTCTGGCTGGGCCCGCTGCTCGCCATCCTGTTCGCCGTCCGCCTCGGATGGCTGCCCGTGTCGGGTATCGGCGGCCTCTCGCATCTGGTGCTGCCGGCCGTGACGCTCGGCGCGGCGCTGGCCGCGATCCTCGCCCGCATGACGCGGGCGAGCCTGCTCGAAGAGCTGCGCGAGCTGTACGTGCTCGCGGCCCGGGCGCGCGGGTTCTCCGGCACGCGCGCGGTGGTGCGGCACGCCTTCCGGAACAGCCTGATCCCGATCGTCACGATCATCGGGCTGCAGTTCGGCGCCGTCCTCACGGGGACGATCATCACGGAGACGATCTTCGCGTGGCCGGGGATCGGCCGCCTGCTCATCCAGGCGATCAACTTCCGCGACTACCCGCTCATCCAGGGCTGCATCCTCTTCATCTCGGTGACCTACGTGGCGATGAACCTCCTGACGGACCTGAGCTACGGACTGCTCGACCCCAGGATTCGGTACGACTGATGGTCCGCATCGGCCTCCTCATCGTCGCGCTCGCCATTGTCGCGGCCGTGGCCGGGCCGCTCCTCACGCCGTACGACCCGTCGGCGCAGGAACTGGCGCGCCGGCTGGAAGCGCCCAGCCTGGCGCACCCGTTCGGGCTCGACGAGCTCGGGCGCGACATCCTCGCGCGGCTCATGCGGGGCGCGCGCATCTCGCTCCTCGTCGGCCTGGCGGTCGTCTCGGTGTCGTCGAGCGCGGGCATGTTCTTCGGCTCCATCGCCGGCTACTTCGGCGGGCGAGTGGATGATGTGATCAGCCGGGTGATTGATGTGCTGATGGCGTTTCCGGGGATCCTGCTGGCGATCGCGCTCGTCGCCGTTCTCGGTCCCAGCCTGACGAATGTGGTCCTGGCGCTGTCGGTGATCGGCTGGGTCGGGTATGCGCGCCTGGTGCGCGGGCAGGCGCTGCGGGCGCGGGAGCTCGAGTTCGTGCAGGCGGCCCGGGCGTCTGGCGCCTCGGCGCCGCGCATCGTCTTTCGCCACATCCTGCCGACGGCGTTTCCGGCGGTCGTCGTGCAGGCGACGCTGGGGATGGCCGGAGCGATCATCGCGGAAGCGGCGTTGAGCTTTCTCGGCCTCGGCGTGCAGCCGCCCACACCGAGCTGGGGCACCATGCTCGACGCCGGCCGCTCCCATCTCTTCGACGCACCGCATCTGACCATCTTTCCGGGGCTGGCCATCGCGCTGCTCGTGCTCGGCTTCAACTTCCTGGGCGACGGCTTGCGCGATCGCATCGATCCCAAAATGGTCCGCTGAACCGGTTCCCGCCCCCTTCACCGGCAGTCCCCCTCCAGCGACAATCTGCGCAGCATCTTCGCCAGCCCCTGGCGGCTGATGCCCAGCGCCGCGGCCGCCCGCGCGCGGTGGCCTCCGGCAGTCGCCAGCGCCGCCTTCACGAACCGCCGCTCGAACTCCGCGCGTGCTTCTTCGAACGACCCGCCGCTCCGAACCGCGGCCTGCGCGACGTGCGCGGGCACGGCCGTCGCGCTGATGCGGCCGCGCGCCGGCGAGTGCACCGCCATCCACGCGATCACGTTCTGGAGCTCGCGTACGTTCCCCGGCCACTCGTAGCGCGACAGCGCGGTCAGCGTCTCCGGCGCCAGCGTGGCGCGCGATCCCATGCGCGCCGAGGCGTCGTTCCAGAACGACGCGGCGAGCATCGGCACGTCGGCGGCGCGGTCCCGCAGCGGCGGCACCTCGATCCGCACGACATCGAGACGGAATCGCAGGTCCGCGCGGAAGCGGCCGGCCGCGGCTTCTTCCGACAGCCGGCGATTGGTGGCGGCGACGATACGGACGTCGACGCGGCGGGAGGAGTTCTCCCCCACGCGGCGGACCTGGCCGTCCTGGAGCACGCGCAGCAACTTGGCCTGCGCGCGCGCGGAGAGCTCGCCGATCTCGTCGAGGAACAACGTGCCGCCGTCTGCCTCTTCGAAGAGACCCGCGCGCTCGCTGACGGCGCCGGTGAACGCACCGCGGGCGTGGCCGAAGAGCTCCGCCTCGAGCAGGTCATCGGTGAGTGCCGCGCAGTTGATCGCGCAGAAGCGGCGGTCGCGCCGCGGGCCAAGTCGATGGATCGCGCGGGCGACGAGCTCTTTGCCGCTGCCGCTCTCCCCTTCGATGAGCACGGGGAAGGGCGCGCGCGCGGCGCGCGCGATGGCATCGCGCATCGTGCGCGCGGGAGAACTGTCGCCGATGATCTCGGCGGCCGGGTGCGAGGCGGGGGCCGGGACCTCGCGGTCGAGCACGCCGCGCACGTGGGCGGACATCGCGAGCGCGCCGACCCTCAGGAGGGCCCCGGCGCGGGCCGGATCCGTGGTCGTCCCGGCCGACCAGCGCGCCGCGAGGCTGCCGATCGTGTCTCCGCTGTACCGAAGCGGCTCGGCCGCCTGGCACGGCTCCGTGCGGGGATCGAGCGCGACGCTGAGGCCGCTGGCGAGCACGCGCCAGGCCGCGAGCGGTTCGCCGCGCCAGGCGTCGCCGGAGATTGCGAGCGGGCGGCGATCCGGGTCGGGACCTGTCACGAGAAGCGTGGCGGCGCGGAGACGGGCGCGCAGATGGTCCGCCATCCGGTCGATTGCCGTCCCGTCGTCCGTGGCCGTCTGCCCGATGTGCAACAGGGCTTCGAGGTCGCCTACCGGGTTCGAGCCGCCCGCGCACGCCGCGTGGGCGATGGCGACGGCTCCGCTGGTCTCGACGAACGTGCGCGTCTGCGCGTCGAGCGCGATGCTCTCCACGCGCGCCCTGACGGCCCGCGCGTAGAACCGGAGCAGCGGGGGGCACCGGTACGACGCGGCGGCGAGCCGCGCGGCGAGACGCAGGCTGTCTTTCGACGGCGCCCCGGCGGCTGCGATCTCGAGCCCGGCGAGCCTGAGCCGGAGCGCCTCCAATGGAAGATGCGCGGCGGTTGCCGCCTCGAGCCCCTCGCGCAGGTATTGCGCGGCGGACGCCGGATCGCCGCCGGCGGCGGCTGCCTGCGCCAGCACGCGGAGCGCCGAGGCGCGCGGCTGCGGATCGCCGCATTCGCCGGCACGGGTCAGCGCCCGCCTGGCGGCCGCCACGGCCGCCGCCACCGATTGCTCGGCCATCAGGATGCGCGCGAGCGTCCGCAGCCCCCAGCCCGATAGCCCGCCGGCCGCGTGTGCCTCCGCTTTTCGCAGCGTCGCGCCCGCTTCTCCGTATCGCCCCTGCCAGAACAGGCATCGTGCGAGCGCCGCCGCCGCCTGTTCCGCCAGCACCCCGTCGTCCAGACTCTCAGCCGCGGCGGCCGCCGCGCGCAGGATCGCTTCCGCCTCGACCAACCGGCCGTCGTCTGATCGCGCCACGCCGAGACCGATCCCGGCGCGTATGCCCCATACGCCCGAGGGGGCCACCTGACGCGCGACGTCGAAGCTCGCGGCCGCGGCCGCCACCTGGGCACGCTCGAGCCGAAGCCAGCCGATCTCCACGGCGCAGCGAGCCGCCTCCTCGTGATCGCGGCGTGCGGACAGCACACGCTGGGCGCGATCGAGCAGCCGCGCGGCGGCGGCGTGGCGGCCGGCGCGCGCGAGGCCCCGGGCGCGTTCGGGCGCGCGCCGCAGGATGCCGGACGGCGGCCGGGGAGCGGTGCCCGGCACGGGACGCGCGGGAGTGGCGGCGGACGGCGACACCTCGTAGGCCGGCGACATCTCGTGGACCACCATGGCGGTGGAGCCACCCGCGCGGCCGGCGCCACCCGGGCGGCCGGCGCGCCCCTCGAGGCGCGCGAGGAAGAGGCCCGGCCATCCGCCGGCGTGCCGTGCGGCGTCGGAGAGCTCTTCGAGCGTCGGGAGGTTGTCGTCCTCGAGGTAGACCATGCGAGTGAGCGCGGCGGCGTCCATGCGGTCGATGGCTACGGCCGGGCGAGGCGGTGCGCTCCGGTTGAAGGCGAACAGCACGTGCCGCCTCGAGCTGGCGGACCCGAGGTGCAGCAGCGTACGTGCGACGGGTTCGCGCCGGTCGGCACCCCGGTCCGCCAGAATGCAGACGTGCCGGCTCGCGAGCGCGGCGCCAAGAGGGCCGGCATCCGGAAGCAGGGCGGCCGACACCGGGATGTAGCCGGCGAGCCTCGCCGTGCGCGCGGCCGCGAGCCGAAGCGTGCGCAGGCCGGACTGCGGCTCCCCCGTCACCTCGATCGCGCACGGGCCCGGAGGCGCATCCGCGTCGAGCGCTTCGCGGAGGATCTCGAGCACGGGCCGCGGCTGGAGACGGACACCCATCAGCCGCCCCATCGCTCCGCCGCCGCGGACGACCGGACGCAGCAGATAGTCCGCCAGCGGGCGCGGGAGATCCACGCCGTGCGCGCGCAGAAACGACGCCGCGTGCGCGAGCAGGCGGCCGCCGGTAACGCCGCCGGCCGCCAGCGGCGACGCGATTGCATAGGCCTCGAACGTGCGCTTCGCGTCCGCCATGCCGTAGTCCACGAGCGGGGCGATGAGCGGATGCCGGAGATTGGCGACGATGGCGCACCAGTGGTTCCAGGCGAGCTGATCGGCGCGTGTGCCCGCAGGGGCCACCCGGATCCGGACGTGCGCCCCCGTCGCCAGATCCATCCAGCGGGGGCCTGTTCCCACGAAGCGATCGGCAAGCAGGTGCGGCATGCGGAGGCGGGCTGCAAGACCGCCGCCCCGGAGGCGTGGCCCGCATTCCGGCCGGAAACCGCGCGGCGGGTCGCCCGGGAGTGCAGAAACTTCGTATACAATTGCCCCTCGAATGGTGCGTTTTCTCACCGCGGGCGAATCACACGGCCGCGCGCTCGTCGTTATCCTCGAAGGCATTCCTGCCGGTCTGTCGATCGATCCCGACGCGATCACGGCCGATCTCCGCCGACGCCAGGGGGGCTACGGGCGCGGCCGGAGGATGGCGATCGAGTCGGATCGCGCCGAGATCCTGTCGGGTGTTCGCGCCGGCGAGACGATCGGCGGCCCAATCGCGATGTCGATCGAGAACCGCGACTGGGTCAACTGGCAGTACACGATGCGCACGGCCGTCGAGCCCCCGGCCGAAGGCGGGGGCGCCCGACGCGCGCCGGTGACGCGGCCGCGCCCGGGGCATGCCGACCTCGCCGGCGTCGCCAAGTACGGCCGCGCCGACGTGCGGGACATTCTCGAGCGCGCGAGCGCCCGCGAGACGGCAGCACGCGTGGCGGCCGGGGCCATCGCGCGGCAGTTCCTCGAGCAGGCCGGCATCCGCCTCACGAGCCACGTGTTTTCCGTCGGGGCCGCGGCCCTTCCGGGCGGCACCACCGTGACGTTTGCGCAGGCCGACGCGTTGGCGGCCGACGCCCCGCTGCGGTGCGTGGACACCGACGTCGAACGCCGGATGATCGAGGAGATCGATACCGCGCGAGAGGCCGGCGACACGAAGGGCGGGGCCTTCGAAGTGATCGTCACGGGGCTGCCGGTCGGGCTCGGCAGCTATGTGCAGTGGGACCGGAAGCTCGATGGGCGGCTGGCGCAGGCACTGATGTCGATCCCCGCCATCAAGGCCGTCGGCATCGGCCTCGGGCCCGAGGCGGCGGTGCGGCCCGGGTCGCGCGTCCACGACGAAATTCTTCCCGATCCGGGCGGCGAGCGGGCGACGGGTGTCTCACGGCCGACCAACAACGCCGGCGGGCTCGAGGGAGGCGTGACCAACGGCGAGGATCTGCGCGTCTCGGCGTGGATGAAGCCGATCTCCACCCTCATGAAACCCCTGCGCTCGGTGGACCTTTCGACCATGGACGAGGCGTCCGCGGCGATCGAACGCAGTGACGTCTGCGCCGTGCCGGCCGCGGCGGTCGTCGGCGAGGCGATGGTGGCGCTCGTGCTCGCCGACGCGCTCATCGAAAAATTCGGCGGCGACTCGATGGCCGAGATCCAGCGCGCGATCGGCGCCTGGTCCGACACCCTCCACGCGCAGTTCTCGAAGGAAGGGCTCGCCGACGCCAGACCCTGAGCCGAAGCCCGCATGATTCGGCCCATTCTCCGGCACGGCGAGTCGGTGCTCCATACCCCGGCCCTCCCCGTCGCGGTCGTGAACGATGAGGTGTGCGCGCTGGTGGACGACATGGTGCAGACCATGTACGCCGCCCCCGGTGTTGGCCTCGCCGCCCCGCAGATTGGTGTGCCGCTGCGCGTGTTCGTGGTGGACGTCTCGGTCGGCCGCGGCCCGGGGAACCTCCTCGTGATGATCAACCCGGTCTTTGTCGAGCGCGAGGGGCTCCAGCTCGAAGAGGAAGGCTGTCTGAGCGTCCCCGGCTTCAACGCCACCGTCGTCCGGCCCGCGCGCGCGGTGCTGCGGGGCCTGGACCTGAGCGGGGTGGAACGCCGCGTCGAGGGGCGCGATTTGCTGGCCCGGGCTTTTCAGCACGAGATGGATCACCTCGACGGCACCGTGTTCCTCGACAGGCTGCGTCGTGTGCAGCGGCAGATCATGACGAACAAGATCCAGCGTCTCAGGCGGAGGGGCCGATGGTGAGCGCCCCCCCCGGCGCCTTGCCGCTGCGCATCGTGTACTTCGGCACGCCCGCGTTTGCCGTGCCGACGCTCACGGCGCTTGTGAAATCGCGGCATGCCGTTGTCGCGCTCGTCTCGCAGCCGGATCGCCCGAGCGGGCGCGGCCATCGGGTGGCGGCCACACCAACCAAGACGCTGGCCGTGCTCTGCGGCGTGCCCGTGCTGCAGCCGACCAGGCTGCGCGACGAGGCGTTCCTCGCGGAAGTCGCGGCGTTTCGTCCGGACCTCGGAGTCGTCGCGGCCTACGGCCGCATCCTGCCCGATGCGCTGCTCGGCATTCCAAGGCTGGGGCTGATCAACGTGCACGCGTCGCTGCTCCCCGCGTATCGCGGCGCGGCGCCCATCCATCGGGCCGTGATCGCGGGAGACGCCGTCACCGGGGTGACGATCATGCGGGTCGTGTCGGAGCTCGACGCCGGGCCGATGATGGCGAAGGTCGAACTGCCAATCGGGGCGGACGCCACCAGTGTCGAGATCGAGGCGCAGCTCGCCACGCGAGGGGCCGCGCTGCTGCTGGAGGTGGTGGAGCATCTGGCCGCCGGCACCGCCGTGGAGACGCCGCAGGACGATCGCGCGGCGACGTTCGCCCCGAAAATCGTGAAGACCGAGGGGCCGATCGACTGGTCGCTGTCGGCGGCGCGGCTGCACAATCTCGTGCGCGGGCTGCAGCCGTGGCCGCTCGCGTCCACGACGATTGGCGCGGTGCGATGCCTGATCCACCGGACGCAGGTGGTCGAGGGTGCGGAGGCCGAGCCCGGCACCGTGCTCGAGGCTGGCGGCGATGCGCTCATCATCGCGACCGGGGCCGGCGCGCTGCGGGTCCTCCAGCTTCAGCCCGACGGACGACGGCCGATGACGCCGCGCGAGTTCCTGAGCGGACACCGCGTGGCGGCCGGCATGCGGCTCCCGTCATGATTGCGCCGGCACGGCTGGCCGCGTACGACGTGCTTCGCGCCGTCAATAGCGGACGGATGGATCTGCCGGCCGCCCTGGCCCGAGCCCGGACGCCGCTCGGCGACGAGCGGGATCGGGCGCTCGCGGGAGAGATTGCGACCGGCACGCTGCGCTGGCAGGGGGCCTTCGATCTCGTGATCGCCGCGTTCGCCGGGCGGCCCGTGTCGAAACTGGACGCGGAGGTACTCGACGCCCTGCGCATGACCGCCTTCCAGTTGCTGCACCTCGACCGAATTCCGGCGTCAGCGGCGGTCAACGACGCCGTGAACCTCGTCAGCAAGGCGGGCAAGCGGAGCGCCTCGGGCCTCGTGAATGCGATCCTCCGCCGCATCAGCCGCGAGCGGGGGGCGCTGCCGCTGCCCCGGCGCCCCACGGGTCCCGCCGACGAGGCCGGCACGATCGCCTACCTCGCGGGCGCACTGTCGCATCCCGAATGGCTCGTCCGTCGCTGGCTCACGCGCCACGGCTTCGCCGACGTCGAATCATGGGCCCTGTTCGACAACAGCCCCGCACCCCTGACGCTGCGCGCCAACACGCTCCGCCTCTCCCGCGACGCACTCGCCGCGCGGCTGGACGAAGCCGGGGTGGCGACCACGCCGGCACGCTTTGCCCCTGACGGCCTCGTGGTGACTGCCGGCAATCCGCTGCTGACCCCGCTCGCACGCGAGGGCCTCTTCATCGTGCAGGACGAATCGTCGCAGCTGGTCGCGGTCCTGGCGGGCGCCGCTGCCGGCGAACGGGTGCTCGACGCGTGCGCGTCGCCCGGAGGCAAGACGACCGCGATGGCCGCCGCGATGGGCGATCGGGGGCTGATTGTCGCGACCGATGTGCGGGGCCGCCGGGTGGATCTGCTGGCGCGGACGGTGGCCGCGGCGGGGGCCGCGTCGGTACGAGTGGTCCGCGCCGACGCCTCCGGCGTGCTCCCCTTCCGCCCGGTCTTCGATTGCGTGCTGCTCGATGCGCCCTGCTCGGGGCTCGGGACGCTCCGACGGGATCCGGAGATCCGGTGGCGCCGCCTGGAGGGCACGCTGCCTGATCTGGCCCGGACGCAGGGCGCCATGCTGAACCGGGCGGCGGACGTGCTGCGCCCCGGCGGACGACTCATCTACTCGACCTGCTCGAGCGAGCCCGAGGAGAACGAGGAGGTCATCGGCCGGTTTCTCGCGGAGCGCACGGATTTCGAAATCCGGCCGGCGGCCGATGGGACTCTGGCCAGATTCGCCACCCCGGAGGGCTACTTCCGCACCCTCCCGTTCCGCGATCAGCTCGAGGCCTTCTTCGCCGCCATGCTGGTGAAAACTAAGGACTTGCAGTAAACTTTCTGGTTCATGGCGCTGACAGGACGGGTGTGGGGGGCTGGCAAACTGCTGCTCGTGGGCGGCGCCCTGATCCTCACGTACGGGCTCTTTGCCGCGGCATCGATGCGTGTGGCCCTGAAAACGCGCGAGGTCGCCGTCCCCGCCCTCACCGGCCGTCCGTTGAACGAGGCCGCCGCGCTCGTCGAAGGGGCCGGATTGCACCTCAGAGTCGAAGAGACACGGCGCATCGACCCCAAAGTGCCCGCCGGGCAGATTCTGGCTCAGGAGCCGCAGGGTGGCGCCCGGACGCGGCGGGAGCGCAGCGTCAAGGTCTGGGTGAGCTCGGGGCCGCGCGCCACGGTGGTGCCCGACCTCATCGGCGAGTCCGAGCGCACGGCGCAGTTGCGGCTGCAGCAGGACGCGGTGGAGCTGGCCGGGATCGCCGAGATTCGATCCGGGGATTATCAGGCCGACGTCATCGTCGCGGCGACTCCGCCGGCAAAGAGCACCGCGCCCCGCGTGGCGTTGCTGGTCAATCGCGGGGAGCGCGGAGAGACGTACGTGATGCCGGACCTCATCGGCGTCAACGGCGACCGCTCGGCCGATCTGCTGCGGGCGCGGGGGTTCCGGGTCGCGATGGTGGGCGATCATCCCTATCCGGGGGTGCCGGCCGGCGTGGTGTTGCGCCAGAACCCTCAGGCGGGCTTCCAGATCGCTCCCGGCGAGCCGATCTCGCTCGAGGTCAGCCGGTGACGCTCCGGATCGCCGCGTCGATCCTTTCGGCTGACTTTGCCGCGCTTGGCGCCGCGATCGCCGTGGCCGAGCGGGGCGGTGCCGACCTGATCCACGTGGACATCATGGACGGCCACTTCGTGCCCAACCTGACCATGGGTCCGCCCGTTGTCCGGTCGATCCGCAAGGTCGCCACCGTGCCGCTCGATGTGCATCTGATGCTGCAGGATCCCGATCGCTTTCTCGAGGCGTTCGTGGACGCCGGCGCCGCGATGATCACGGTGCACGCCGAAGTGCTGCCGCACCTCCATCGGACCATTCAGCGCATCAAGGAGCTGGGCGTGCAGGCGGGCGTGGCGCTCAATCCCTCCACGCCGGTCGTGGAGCTCGTGGAGATTGGAGGCGACGTGGACTACGTGCTCGTGATGTCGGTCAACCCCGGCTTCGGCGGGCAGACCTTCATCCCGCGGACCGAGTCTAAGATCGAAGCGGTCCGTGCCCTGCTCGACCGGTGCGGCAGCCGGGCGCCCATCGAAGTGGACGGCGGCATCGACGCCACCAACGCGGCCCGAGTCGTCGCGGCCGGCGCCGACATCCTGGTGGCCGGCCACGCGATCTTCGGAGCCGCCGATCCCGCGGGCGCGACGCAGGCGCTGCGCGACGCGGCCGGGATCCGCGCATGACCGCACCGTCTGCCGAAGGGGCCCGCCGGTCGTCGATCTCGGTCGTGCGCGTCCGCTACGCCGAGACGGACAAGATGGGGGTCGTGTACTACGCCAACTACTTCGTCTGGTTCGAGGTGGCGCGCGCGGATCTGCTGCGGTCGCTCGGATGGAGCTACCGGGAGATGGAACAGGCCGGTATTTCGCTGCCGGTGACCGAAGCGGCGTGCCAGTATCACCGCCCGGTGCGATACGACGATGAGCTCGAGGTGAGAGCGGAGGGTCGGCTGGTGTCGAAGGTGCGGATGGCGTTCGAGTATCAGGTGATCCGTCGCGAGGACCAGGTGCTCGCGGCGTCGGGTCGGACCGTGCACGCGTCGCTGGATGCCTCCGGCAGACCCTGCCGGCTGCCCGCCCGCGTGCAGGAGGCGTTCGCATGAAGGCGCTCGTGACCGGGGCGGCCGGGTTCATCGGCTCGCATCTGTCGGGAGCGCTGCTCGATCGTGGCGCGGAGGTCGTCGGGCTCGACTGCTTCACCGATTACTATCCTCGCCCGCTCAAGGAGGCGAATCTCGATCAGAATCGCGGGCAGCGGGGGTTCCGCTTCGTCGAGGGCCGCATTCAGGATGCGGATCTCTCGTCGCTGCTCGACGGTGTGACGCACGTGTTCCACCTGGCTGCGCAGGCTGGCGTTCGCAAGAGCTGGGGACGTGATTTCACCACCTATACCGGCAACAACGTCGAGGCCTCCCAGCAACTGCTGGAAGCGTGCGTCGGGCGCCCGCTGCACCGTTTCGTCTATGCATCGAGCTCGTCGCTGTACGGCGACAACGTGGCGATTCCGATGCGTGAGGATGCGCTGCCGCAGCCGGTCTCCCCCTACGGCGTCACGAAGCTGGCCGCCGAGCAGCTCTGCTATCTCTATCACGTGAATCATGGGGTGCCGACGACGTCGCTGCGGTACTTCACGGTGTATGGTCCGCGGCAGCGGCCCGATATGGCGTTCAACCGGTTCCTGCGCGCCGCGATGGCGCGTCAGCCGATTACGCTCTACGGCGACGGCGAGCAGACGCGCGACTTCACGTACGTGTCCGACGCGGTGGCGGGCACCATGGCGGCGGGAGACCAGGGCGTTCCGGGCCGCGCCTACAATCTCGGCGGTGGATCGCGCGTGACCGTGAATCACGTGCTCGAGATCATCGGCCGCGTCACCGGCGAGCCTCTCACTGTCCGCCGTGAACCGGCGCAGAAGGGGGACATGCGCGACACGTACGCAGACACGAGCCTCGCGCGCGCGGATCTGGGATTTGCGCCGCGGGTGTCGCTCGAAGAAGGGATTCAGTCGGAATATCAATGGCTTTCGACCACTTCGGCAACGGCGTGATGGCACGCCCCGGTTTCTCCCGTTTGTTTCACCGGCACGGCCGTGCGGGCCGCCACCGGATCGTCGGCGCCGCGCTGCTGGCGGTTGCGCTCGCGGGCGCGATGGTATCGGGCGCGTGCTCGACGGCCTCGAAGCGTCCGCCGGTCGGCACGCTGGAGCCCGACAAGTTTCTGTGGGAGCGCGGATCGAGCGAGCTCGATCGCAAGCACTGGCTGAACGCACGCGAGTTCTTCCGTCAGTTGATGGACAGCTATCCCCAGAGCCAATACCGCGCCGACGCGAAGCTCGGGCTCGCCGACGCCTACCTTGGCGAGAACTCGGTCGAGTCGAAGGTGCTCGCGATCAACGAGTACCGCGAGTTCCTCTCGTTCTATCCGACGCACGCGCGCGCCGACTACGCGCAGTACAAGCTCGGGATGGCCCACTTCTACCAGATGTCAGGCCCGGAGCGGGATCAGACCGAGACGCGCGATGCGATCACGGAGCTGAAGGCGATGGTGCAGCGCTACCCGAACAGCGCACTCATGCCAGAGGCGCTGAAGAGCCTGCGCGAAGCGCGCGATCGCCTCAGCGATGCCGAGTACCGCGTGGCCTACTTCTACGTCCGCACGCAGAAATTTCCGCCCGCCGCCATCGACCGGTTCACGGCGCTGCTCAAGGAGGACCCGGAATACAGCCGGCGGGACGGCGCGTACTTCTACCTGGCGCAGGCGCTCATCACCATGAATCGCCAGGCGGAGGCGCTCCCCTATCTCGATCGACTGGTGAAGGAGTTCGAGCAGAGCGAGTTCCTCGTGGAGGCGACCGCGCTGGCGGCGTCGCTCCGGGCGGAGCAGGCGTCCAAGTAACGTCCGGGAGGGTGTGCATGAATTGTCTGGTTCGTCCGCTGATGCGCATCGCGCTCGTCGTCCCTGCCCTGGCGCTTGGCCTCGCCGGCCCGGCGTCGGCGCAGACCTCCAACGCCCCAGCCGTTCGCGATGTGGCCGCCGAGCTCGCGTGCGGACCGCATGCGGCCGAGACGCTGCCCGCCGACCCCGTCCGGCTCGGGGGCGGCCCGACAGCCGGCAAAGTGCTCTTCGGTTTCGGCGACGCGGTCGTCGTCCGCGGCGGCGCCGCCCGGGGACTCCAGAGCGGCCAGCAGTATTTCGTCCGCCGCATCGTCGCCGACCGCTTCACCCCGTCGGTCAGCGACGGCATCACGCTCTACAGCGTCCACACGGCCGGCTGGGTCCGGATCGACGAGGTGACGCGCGAGACCGCGGCCGGCAAGGTCACGTACGCCTGCGATGCGCTGATGGAGGGGGATTACCTCGAGCCGTTCGCGCTGCCCGCCGTGCCCGCGGCGGCGGCGCAGGGAGCGGCGGACTTCGCGAATCCCGGCCGGCTCATTCTGGGTGACGAGCGCCGTCAGCTGGGTGCCGTCGGCTCGCTCATGGTGCTCGACCGCGGATCTGATCACGGGCTGCGCCCGGGCCAGCGGGTCACGATCTTCAGACCGTGGCCGGCGGCGGGGCCCGTCGTCCGCGTCGGCGAGGCGACCGCGATGATCGTGCGCCCGGAGACGACGCTGCTGCGGATCGAACAGTCGAGCGACGCCATCTACGTCGGGGATCTTGGCGCCATCCATCGCTGAGGTCGGGCGTGGAACGGCGTCAGTCCACCGGGCGGCCGCTGATCACGTGGCTGAAGCGGCGGTAGTAGTCCACTGCCGACACCACGGCCGTCAGGACCGCCACCCACAGGGCGATGCGGCCAAGGACGACGAAGTACCGGATGTGTTCGCCGCCGAGAATCAGCAGCAGGATGGCGATGACCTGCGAAGCCATCTTGAACTTCCCCATCGGCGACGCCGGGATGGCCACGCCGCGCGAATGCGCGATGCTGCGGAGCACGGTGACGGCGAACTCCCGGCCGAGGATCAGCACGACCATCCACGACTGCGCCAGATCCATCTGGACGAGCGAGACGAGCGCGGCCGTGATGAGGAGCTTGTCGGCGAGCGGGTCCATGAACTGGCCGAGCGGCGTGACCTGCTTGCGGCGGCGTGCGAGATACCCGTCCAGCCAGTCGGTCAGCGAGGCCACGGCGAAGATCCCCGCCCCGACGAGCTCCTTGCTCACCCCGAACACGAGCCGCCCCTCGAACTTCGTCAGCAGGACGACGACCAGGAGCGGCACGAGGAAGATGCGTCCGAGCGTCAGGGCGTTGGGCAGGTTCATTCGCGGCAGTGTGCAGAATCGACGATCAGCATTATCATCGTAAGTTGATATGAAGGCTATCCTGCTCGCCGGCGGCAAGGGCACGCGCCTGAGGCCCTTCACCGTGCACACCCCGAAACCGATCGTCCCGATCCTCAACCGGCCGTTCCTGCACTACCAGGTCGATCGGCTGCGCCAGGTGCCCGAGATCGACGAAGTCATCCTCAGCCTGAACTACCAGCCGCGCCGGATCGAGGAGATTTTCGGCGACGGCGAGGGCCTCGGCCTCCGCGTCCGCTACGTCGTCGAGCCCATGCCGCTCGGTACCGGGGGGGCCATCCGGTATGCCGGGGACTCGCTGACCGACTCCGTCGTGGTGTTCAACGGCGATGTGCTGACGGAGGTGGACCTCGGCGCCGTGCTGCGGCTGCACCGCGAGCGCAAGGCGAAGGCGACCATCGTGCTGACGCCGGTCGAGAACCCGCGGGCCTACGGCCTGGTCGAGACCGACGCCGACGGCAACGTGGTCCGGTTCCTCGAGAAGCCCGGCGAAGACGAGATCACCTGCAACACGATCAATGCGGGCATCTACGTGCTCGAGCCCGATACCTTCGACCGGATTCCGAAGGACACGGCGTGGTCCATCGAACGGAGCTTCTTCCCGTCGCTCATCGAGCGCGGCGAAACGTTCGTTGCTTACATCTACGACGGCTACTGGATCGACATCGGCACGCCGCAGAAGTACATGCAGGTGCACCGCGACATCATGGACGGCCGGTACCAGGCGCCGCCCTTCACCGGGTCGGCCGCGTCGCTCGCCTGGGTGTCGTCCGATGCCAAGGTCGAGGCCGGCGTGGACCTGCACGGCCCCTGTTTCGTGGACCAGGGGGTGGTGATCAAGGCCGGCGCGAAGATCCTGCCCTACTCCGTGATCGGGCGGCAGACCCACGTAGACGAAGGGGCCACAGTGGACGGCTCCATTGTCTGGCCGAACGGATGGATCGGGAAGGACGCGGTCGTGCGCGGGTCCATTCTCGGGCGCAACTGCCACATCGGACGCAACGCCGTCATCGAATCCCCTGCCCTGCTGGGCGACAAGACCGTCATCACCGATTACAGCCACTTATGAGCATCACGCCATCCATCTTCAAAGCGTACGACGTGCGCGGGCTCTACCCCGCCGAGGTGAACGAGGACGCGGCGCGGCAGATAGGCCGAGGCTTCGTCGCGTATCTGAACGCGAAGCGCATTGCCGTGTCGCGCGACATGCGCCTCTCGTCGCCGACCGTCGCCGCCGCCTTCATCGAGGGGGCCCGCGAGCAGGGGGCCGACGTCGTTGACTACGGCATGCTGGCGACCGACATGATGTACTTTGCCGTCGCGCGGGACGGTCTCGATGGGGGCGCGCAGATCACGGCGTCGCACAATCCGAAGCAGTACAACGGCATCAAGCTGGTGCGGCAGGAAGCATTTCCGCTCAGCGGCGAGGCGGGACTCGTCGAGATTCGCGACATGATCGCGGCCGGCACGATCCCTCCGCCGGCCTCCGCGCCAGGGTCGCTCTCGACCAGCGAAGTCCTGGACGACTACGTGAAGCACGTCATGGCGTTCATCGACCCGGCGATCATCAAGCCGTTCAACGTCGTGCTCGATGCCGGCAGCGGCATGGCCGGGCTCGTCGCGCCCCGGCTCTTCGAACTGCTCCCCTGCCGGACGACGAGGCTGTGCTTTGATATCGACGGGACGTTTCCGAACCACGAGGCCAATCCGCTCATCGAGGAGAACCGCGCCGACATCACCGCGCGCGTGATCCGGGATCGTGCCGACATCGGCATCGCGTGGGACGGTGATGCCGACCGTTGCTTCTTCATCGACGGCAGCGGCGAGTTCATCGCGGGGGATTTCGTGACCGCGCTGCTGGCCGAGGCGTTTCTCATCCGCTATCCCGGCGCGAAGGTGGTCTACGACGTGCGCGCCAGTTACGCCGTAAAGGACACTGTTGCGCGCTACGGCGGCACGGCGCTGATGAACCGGGTCGGCCATGCCTTCTTCAAGCGCCGGATGCGCGAGGAGGGAGCGATCTTCGGCGGCGAGGTTACCGGGCACTACTACTTTCGCGACAATTTCTTCGCCGACAACGGGTTCATCCCCGCGCTGCTGATGCTCGAGCTCATGTCGCGGAAGGGGCAGACCCTGCACGAGCTGCTCGCGCCGCTCCGGGAGAAGTATTTTATCTCGGGCGAGATCAACACCAAGATGCCCGACATGCGGGTCGTGGACGAGAAGATCCACGCGCTCAACGCGCGCTATGTCAGCGGCAAGACGTACACGATGGACGGCGTCTCGGTCGAGTATCCCGACTGGCACTTCAACGTGCGCGCGTCGAACACCGAGCCGCTCATTCGGCTGAACCTGGAGGCCACGTCGCAGGGGATGATGGAGGAGAAGCGCGACGAGGTGCTGGCCTTCATCCGGTCGTGATAAAATCGTCCCCTTCTGTGCGGGCTTAGCATAGTGGTAATGTCCTGGCTTCCCAAGCCAGTCAGACGGGTTCGATTCCCGTAGCCCGCTCCACACCTCGTGTCCACAAGCTACGCACCATGCTGGGTGAAGCGTGCCTTGTCCAGTGGAACGCCTGCCATCCGGCCCTCAGGGCAGCATCGATGTTCTGGCGGCTGTCATCGATGAGCAGCATCTCTTGCCCTGGCGCCAGTGGCCGATTGAACCTTTGCGAAAAATTCCGTGTCAGGCTTCCTGGCTCCAAGGCGAGCGGAATAGAAGATGCCATCCACATGCTCGGCCAAACCAAGTGTGTCCATGAGGTGGACAGCTCGTAGATGCTCCTGGTTGGTCGCCAGGTACACACCGACTCCGTTAGCGCGAGCCAATGAAAGTTCCGGGAGTAAAAGTGCGACGAGACGCGAATCGCGTTCGAACCAATAGGAGACAAGCGCCGCGGGACTCACATGTGGCGCGATCTTCTGAAGTGCAGTCGACAAACGCTCCAGCAGCCCAGCGCGACCGAGGACGATATCCTCCCAATGGGGAGCAAAGAACTGTTCGTGAACGTGTCGGGCGTGAATCCAAAATCCTGTTCAACGGATGTATGCCAGGGACGTCCGTCCTCTGGGCGCCCGTCGATCAGGACGCCGTCCACGTCCACCATCAGTCTCTTAATGGCCAAGGCTCTCCTTCACCGGGGTGACCAGCCCGCGCGACGGCTTTTCCCCCATCCGGAGACTCCGTTCCGCGAGCCCGAGACCGAGCCCCAGTATCACTTCGTCCCGGCGTTCCACGTACCGACGCGCGCATCCATCCATTGAAGGATGAGGTCGGCAATGTGCAGGTTGTTCCTGTCCTGCATGATCATGTGGCTGTTGCCACCGATGCCGCGATCCGGCGTCACACCTGTCGCAGCGCCTCGGTAGGCGGTTTTTTATTTTCATCGGATTTGTTTTCACGCTCATCTCTTTTTCTTCGTGTGATGATGCGCGTTTGTATGATGAAA
>JANPJN010000809.1:0-3732 GCA_031425515.1 Acidobacteriota bacterium
ACGCCCTTGCGCACGTGGATGCTGTGGTTGAAGTACACGAAGTCGGGCAGGTCGTGCACGCGCGTCCAGCGCAGCGGCGTATTGTCGCGGAAGCTCGCGCGGACCGGCTCCAGAATCGGCGCATTCGCCCAGATTTGCGAATGGCAGTTCATGCACGTCTTGGTCGGCGGAATGTTCGCGAATGCCGATTCCTCCACCGACGTATGGCAGTACCGACAGTCGATGCCCTCGCCCCCCACATGGTGTGCGTGGCTGAACTGAATCGGCTGCTCGACGAAAACGTCCTGGTTGGTGTTGTAGCCCGACAGGTGGAGAAGCCCGACGGCACCGCCGAGAACGGCGGCAAATCCGACGGCGGCCAGGATGCTCAGTCGGGAGTAGATGTTCGCGTGGCGTTTGAAGATCTGACTCATCGTGTCGAGTTCCGAGCCGCGTTCTCACAAGAGACTACTCGAAACGGGGGCAATTGCAGAAGGCGGTGCCGTCCACGCGCGCTCGCCTTTGCCCGGCACGAATCGAACAGCCACTAATGATGTGAAAGTTTTCACAAAGAGTCAACAGACGGGCTGCGATTCCCGGTCGCACGGCCGCGTTCCGTCGACGTGCGTCGCGCGACACGCGTGCTACGATCCGCCATCTCCGCAGCCGAGGTTCTTCCGCATGCTTCACCATTTGCCGGCGCGCACCGCGTGCGTATTACTTGCGGCCTTCTCCATTGGCGCCGCGGCCGCGTCCGATCCCGCGGTGCGCTACCGCGTGTCGTTCCCCGCCCCGGAGCATCGCTACGCACAGGTTGAGGTCACCTTCGCGGGTCTTCCTCCCGTACCGCTCGAAGCGCGCATGAGCCGCTCGTCGCCCGGACGCTACGCCGTGCACGAGTTCGCCAAGAACGTTTTCGACCTGCACGCCTTCGACGGCACGGGCCGCGAGCTGGTGCCCACGCGCCCGAGCCCCTCTCAGTGGGACGTCGCCGGCCACGACGGCACGGTCCGCATCGTCTACAAGATCTTCGGCAATCACGTGGACGGGACCTACCTGGCGGTGGATGCGTCGCACGCGCACATGAACATGCCCGCCACCCTGATGTGGGCCCGGGGCCTCGACGCGCGCGCAGCCACGGTGTCGTTCGCGCCGCCGAACGGGTCGAAATGGCAGCCCGCCACCCAGCTTTTTCCGACCGATGACCCCTGGACCTTCACGGCGCCCAACTTCCAGTACCTGATGGACAGCCCCGTGGAGCTCAGCGATCACGACGTGCGCTCGTTCACGGTGCGCAATCCCGACGGGCGCACGCAGACGATCCGCACGGCCCTCCATCACGACGGGGACGCGTCGGCGGCAGACGAGTACGCCGCGGGCGCCGAGAAGATTGCCCACGAGACAGCGGCGATCTTCGGCGAGTTTCCGGCCTACGACACCGGCACCTACACGTTCCTGGGCGACTACCTGCCGTGGGGCGGCGGCGACGGCATGGAGCATCGCAACAGCACCGTTGTCGCCTCCGCCACATCGTTCCGGAATGCCGGCGCCGTGCAGGCCGCGATGGGCACGGTCTCGCACGAGTTCTTCCATGGCTGGAACGTCGAGCGCATCCGGCCGCGGTCGCTCGAGCCATTCAACTTCGAAGACGCGAACATCTCGGGTGAGCTCTGGCTCGCTGAAGGGTTCACCGAGTACTACGGACGGCTCATCCTCGCGCGCGCCGGATTGCTGCCGGGCGAGCAGGGCGCGTCGCTGCTCACGAGCGTGCCCGAGATCATCGCCGGACCGGGACGGATCTTCCGATCCCCCGTCGAGATGAGCCGGATGGCGCCGTTCACCGACGCGGCCGCCGCGATCGATCAGACCAATTTCTCGAACACCTTCATTTCCTATTACCGCTACGGCGCCGCCCTCGCCGCAGGGCTCGACTTCACGCTGCGCGATCGGTCGAACAACCGCATCAGCCTGGACGACTTCATGCGCGCGATGTGGGTGGCACACGGCAAGCCGGCCGGAGCCGCACCCGGGCTGGTGGGCCGCCCCTACACCCTCGAGGACGCCCGCGCTCGCCTCGCTGAGGTCGCGGGCGACCGCGCGTTCGCCGACGACTTCTTCAACCGGTATGTCGAGGGGCGCGACCTACCCGACTACGCCCGGCTCTTCGCCCGCGCAGGACTGGTGCTGAAGAAGCGTCGTCCCGGCCACGCCTGGATCGGGCTCGTCGACACGCCCGCACAGGCGCGCCCGACGCGGTGGCGCCGAACCGGCGTCCAGGGGGTACCGGACGCCGCGGGCGGTTTCCGCATCCCGGATCTGGTCACCTGGGGCACCCCCGCCTTCGACGCGGGTCTGGACGAGGGGGACGTCATCATGAAGGTGAACGCGAGCAGGGTCGCGAGTGTCGACGACTGGCAGGCCGCGCTTGGCGCCCGCAGGCCGGGTGATCGCCTGTCGATCGAGTTCACGCGCCACGGCGCGACCCGGAACACGACGGTCGTGGCCGCAGAGGATCCCGCGCTCGACGTCGCGACCCTCGAGTCCACCGGGGGCACGCCAACAGCGGCCCAGACGGCGTTTCGCGGGGCCTGGCTGGGTTCCCGCCGCAAGTGAACGTTGAGTCGGCCGGCCGATCGGGGTACGCTCGCCAGCGGGGACTGACGCCGCGGGCCGCGCGTCTCACAGCACAGTGGTAGGCACAACCGTCCAGCACTACAAGATCGCCGAGCGCCTCGGCGCCGGCGGCATGGGCGAGGTCTATCGGGCCGAAGACATGCGCCTGGGCCGTCCCGTCGCGCTCAAATTCCTCCCCGCCGGTCTGAAGTCGGATCCCGAAAGCCGGGCCCGGCTGCTGAACGAAGCCCGGGCGGCGTCGCTGCTCCGCTCGCCCAACATCGCCGTCACCTACGACATCGGCGAAGACGCCGGTACGGACTTCATCGTGATGGAGTACGTGGACGGTGAGCTGCTGTCCGTCCGCGTGGCGCAGGGGCCCATCCCCGTGCGCGAGGTGGTCGAAGTCGGCCTCCAGGTCGCCGACGCGCTGGACGAAGCGCACACCCACGGCATCGTCCATCGCGACATCAAGAGCGCGAACCTGATGCGCACCGGGCGCGGCCTGGTGAAGGTCCTGGACTTTGGCCTGGCCAAGTTCATCACGACCGGGTCGGGCGCCGAAGTGACGCAGGCCCAGATGACGATGGCCGGGATGGTCGTTGGCACCGTGTCGTACATGGCACCTGAGCAGGCGCTCGGCCGGCCGGTGGATCATCGCGCGGATCTGTTCTCCTTTGGCGTCGTGCTCTTTGAACTGCTGACCGGGCAGGTGCCGTTCGAAGGGACGACGCCCACCGAGATCATCGATCGCATCCTGCACGCCACCCCGCCGCCCGCATCGCGCTACACGTCGGGCGTGCCGCCGGCGCTCGACGCCGTTGTCGCGCGCGCGCTCGAGAAGGATCCGGAGTTCCGCTACCAGTCCGCGCGCGAGATGCACCGCGATTTGCGCGACGTGCGCGAGATCCTCGACGCACCGCCGCGGGCGACCGGGCGCCTCTCGGCTGTCGTCGTGGCCGGCCCCGTGCAGAATTCGGTCGCGGTGATGACCTTCGCCAACATCACGCGCGAGTCGGAAGACGACTGGATAGGCACCGGGATCGCCGAGACCGTCAGTTCCGACCTGAAGAACATTCACGGGCTCACCCTCATCGGCCGGGCCCGTGTATACGACGCGCTCAAGAATCTGACGACCGG
>JANPJN010000810.1:0-1829 GCA_031425515.1 Acidobacteriota bacterium
CTGCTGCGAGAGCACGCGGCACGCGAGCGGGCCGAGAGCGCCAGCCGCCTGAAGGACGAATTTCTGGCGATGCTCTCCCACGAGTTGCGGACGCCGCTGAACACCATCGTCGGCTGGACCGCCATGATCCAGTCCAATGCCGTCCCTCCCGAGCGGCGGGCGCATGCCGCCAATGTCGTGGCGCGAAATGGCAGGACGCTGGCTCGGCTCGTGGAAGACCTCCTCGACGTTTCCCGCATCACGACAGGCCAGATCGAACTGAGGCGGGAGCCGGTGGATCTCACCGCCATTGCCGCAGCGACGGCCGAGGCCATCGCCGCGAGCGCCGCGGCGGAGAAGGGCGTTTGTGTCCGGACACATTTCGACGGAGCACCCGCCGTCATGGCGGGGGACCCGGATCGGCTGCAGCAGATCCTCGGCAATCTGCTGTCGAACGCCGTCAAGTTCACACCCGCCGGAGGCGCGGTGGACGTCAAGCTCCAGAGAGTCGAGGCTGGCGTGGAGCTGGTCGTGAGCGACTCGGGCAAGGGCATCAACCCCGAGTTCCTGCCTCACGTCTTCGAGCGCTTCCGACAGGAGGACGCCTCGACGATGCGCGAGCACGGCGGCCTGGGACTCGGTCTGTCGATCGTGTGGGATCTGACACGTCTGCACGGCGGCTCGATGCACGCCTTCAGCGCCGGCCCCGGCACGGGCGCCACCTTCACGCTGGCCCTGCCTCTCCTCGACTCCGGCGGTGCGACCCCGACCGGATGAACCTTTTCGCCGCTCGTCCGACTCCCTGACTGAATGGCGAAACTTCCGGACGTGACCATGGCGGCCCCCCGGCCCGCCGATACCGGTGCCGGTCCAGACGACGAGTGGCTGGCCGTCAGGTGCCGCCTCGGTGAACGGGCCGCCTTCGACGAGCTCATCGAACGCTGGAACGACCCCCTCTGGCGCTACCTCCGGCGCGTAGTCCCACAGGATCGCGACCCGCGGGAGCTCGTGCAGGAGGTCTGGCTGCGGGTCATCCGTGGCATCAGCCGGCTGCGCGAGCCCGCCCGGCTCCGTCCATGGCTCTTCGGCATCGCGCGCCGGGTGGCCATGGACACCCTGCGCGAGCACTACGCGGCCCCGCACACCGAAGCCATCGACTCCTTCGACCCGCCGGCGACCGGGTTCACCGACACGCTGCACGAGGATCTGGCGGCGATGGAGGAGGAGTTGCGCCGGCTGCCTGTCATCGAACGCGAGGTGCTCACGCTCGCGTATCTCCGGGAACTGTCGATGGAGCAGGTGGCGGAGGTGCTCGGCGTTCCGGTCGGCACCGTGAAGTCGAGGCTCTTTCGCGCCAGGCGCATGCTCCGGAACGAGCTCATAGAGAAAGGACACCGCTCATGACGACCGGATACATTCCGGAGCCCGCATCGCCGGTTTCCGTCGAGTCCCTGCGGCAGATGGTGGACTCGGAGCTGTCGATGAAAGCCCGCATCTGGCACATCTGCCTGCTCCTCGCCTCGATGTTCATGACGATCGGCATCGTGTCGCTCTGGACCACCGAGCCGTATCTCCCCGCGCGCACGCACGCGGCGTTCGGCGTCATGACCTGCATCGGCCTGGCGTGGTCTGCCTTCGCCCTCCGCGTGCTCACAGGCCGCCGGATCCTCTTCGTCCGCCACCGCATCGTCGCCGGCCGCATGGCGGTGACGTTCACGTCGATGTTCGTCATCGGCGCGTTTGCCATCGGCGTCTTCACAGGGGGCCGCGCGGGCTATCTGGCGGCGGCGTTCGGAGTCCTGCTGCTGCTCGCGGCTGTCCTCCTGCTGCGACGCGCGCAGCGTGCGTTC
>JANPJN010000811.1:0-2501 GCA_031425515.1 Acidobacteriota bacterium
AAACGCTGGACTCTTGCGAAGGGTGCGAAGTGCATGGCGCACGTCGCGCGCCACATCTTCCAGCCACACGAATGACCGGACAGAAACGCGCACGCGCCGCCAGCTGGCCCAGCGGTGGAGCCGACGGATCGAACCATTCCAGTTCACCTGAACCTCCCGAGACGCCATGGAGTCCTTCGCACGCAGCAGGCGGCGCAACAGCTCGGGGTGCTGCCGGGCACGCCTCCAAGTGTACGACGGCCGCGACGGTCCGTCACCGATCTGAATGAGGCGAACCGCCACAGGTCGTGATCCGAGCCGCTCTTGACGGCACGCGGGCGGCCGGGCACTATGCAAATACCCACTTGAACACTTGACCATGGCCGTCACCCGCCCACTTGCAGGTCTCCCGACGTGCGCGCGCGCGGCGCACTGGTGAGCACGTCCGCGTCTCCACCCGGCAGCGCCGGCGTCCGTCTGGGCCTGCGCGAGAACCTCGGGCAGTTCGCCCTGCTGGTGGTCGTGAACGCCTTTGTCGGCGCGATGGTCGGCCTGGAGCGCAGCATCCTGCCGGCCATGGCCGAGCAGGAATTCCACCTCGCTGCCCGCACCGCCGTCCTGTCGTTCATCGTGGTCTTTGGCGTGGCGAAGGCGCTGACCAACTATGGCGCCGGCCGACTGTCAGACCGCCTGGGTCGCAAGCACGTCCTGGTGGCCGGGTGGCTGGTCGCGGTGCCGGTGCCCTTCCTCCTCATGTGGGCGCCAGGCTGGAACTGGGTGCTCTTCGCCAACCTCCTCCTCGGGATCAGCCAGGGTCTGACCTGGTCGACAACGGTGATCATGAAGATCGACCTCGTCGGCTCGAAACGGCGCGGGCTGGCCATGGGGCTGAATGAGTTCGCCGGATACGTGGCGGTGGCCGCAAGCGCGCTCGCCACCGGGTGGATTGCCGCACGCTACGGCGTCCGCCCACAGCCGTTCTACCTCGGGGTGGCATTTGTCGCCGCAGGGCTCGTGCTGTCCGCTCTGTTCGTCCGCGAGACGCGGCACCATGTGGCGCACGAGTCCCGACTGCTTGGGTCTCCACCACCCGGGGGCGTGCCGGGGCCTCGCGAGGTGTTCTGGCGCACGACGGTGCTCGACCGGAACCTGTCGAGCGTCAGCCAGGCCGGGCTGGTCAACAACCTGAATGACGGGATGGCGTGGGGGCTGTTCCCGCTGGTGTTCGCCGGCGCCGGGATGGACCTGGCGCAGGTGGGACTGCTGGCGGCCATCTATCCAGCCACATGGGGCCTCGCCCAGCTGGTGACCGGCGCGCTGTCGGACCGCACGGGGCGCAAACCGCTCATCGTGTGGGGCATGTGGGTGCAGGCGGCGGGCATCGGGATGGTGACCCTGGCGCAGGCCTTCGCGGGGTTTGTCGCCGGTGCCGTGCTGCTGGGGCTCGGAACGGCGATGGTGTACCCCACGCTGCTCGCGGCCATCGGCGATGTCGCCCATCCGTCGTGGCGCGCATCCGCGGTCGGTGTGTATCGCCTCTGGCGTGACCTCGGATACGCGATCGGGGCGTTGCTCGCGGGTCTCACGGCCGACGCCTTCGGGCTGCACGTCGCCATGTGGGTCATCGCCGCGCTCACCTTTGCGTCCGGCGTCGTGTCGGCGACTCGCATGGCCGAGACGCTCCCGCAGGTGGCGCCTGGGATACCACGCGGCGGCGCCGGGTCGCCACCCCCGCTCGGTGGATCGCAGTCACGCCTCGGAGACCCTCATGGACCGGAGTAACCGCAGGCCGAAGCGCGTGTCAGCGTGTGTTGCGCCATATACGAATGGTATATGGCATAATGACTGCGGAGGCTTCCGAGATGTCACGAACCGCCAGGGTCTTCATGACCAACCGCAGCCAGGCCGTGCGTCTGCCGAAGGACTTTCAATTCGCCACGGATGAGGTCCTGATTCGCAAGGTCGGTGACGACGTCATTCTCTCTCCGCGGCCGCGCGACTGGAACTCGTACCTGGAGTCTGCCCCGGTGGCATCGGAGGCTTACATGACCGAGGTCGAGGATCTGCCCGTCCAGGAACGGGAACGGTGATGCCGCGCTTCATGCTGGACACGGACGCGTGCTCCTACATCATGAAGCGGTCGCACCCACTGGTGCTCAAACGGCTGCAGTCAGTCCCGGTCAGCGACGTCTGCATGTCGGTGGTTTCCAAAGCTGAACTGCTGTACGGCGTCGAGGTGTCCCCACGGCGGGCGCAGGATGCGGCAGCGCTCGCGGCATTCCTACCGTACGTGGAGGTCGTTGCGCTCGATGCTGGCGCGGCGCTTCACTACGCTGACATCCGCGCTGACCTGAAGCGCCGGGGCAGTCTGATCGGCGCCAACGACCTGTTCATCGCGGCGCATGCGCGCTCACTCGGGTTGATCCTCGTGACCAACAACACCTCCGAGTACGAGCGCGTCGGCGGCCTCGTGATCGAGAACTGGACGCTGCCCCGGCCCCCTCGCCGACGAAAGTAGAAGC
>JANPJN010000812.1:0-3150 GCA_031425515.1 Acidobacteriota bacterium
GCATCGAAAAGCTCCACGCCGAGCACCCGCGACGCTGCGGCGGCGGCAGCGGCCACGAACGGCGCGAGCTGCGCGGCGCGCTCCGCGGCGATCCGCACCGCAGCATCGCTCAGGCCCTCGAGGGCCCGCTGACACCGACGGATTTCCTGCACGCCAGACACAGCCGTCCGACGCGACTCACCAATGGATCGCCACCAGGCACACATGGATCGCCTCCTCCCTCACGAACTGCGTGGGCTCGACTCCTGCCCGTGTGGCAGGTGCCCGGAACACGTCAGACGTTCGGTGGAGGCGGACGCTGGAACAGCGGATGCGGGTGGACGGCCGCGGGCCGGAACGAATGTGGGAAGGTGCACGTGAGACGCGCTGCCGGGTGCGCGAGAGACGCGGGACGGGCTCCGCGGATCTCCGGGATGCGGACACGCTCGGCGTCCACCCATGCACGGCTGACGGTCGCGCCCAGCCGGGTCGCAGACGGCCCGGGCGCCGCCAGCGGGCCGGCGGCCGCCAGGGCCACGAGGAGCAGCGCGAGTCGCACACGCCGGGTCACCCCGGGAGTATGACGACGGGTCGGGTCCGGGGGCAAGTGCATTGATCTCTGATATGTGCCGATATCCTTCTCGTGAGCACTCATCGCGCGCGCGTCGTCACCGCCGATCAGGTCGGCAAGCCGGACCGCAATCCGGATGGGGCACCGATATGCCGGTGGTGCCGCGGACCGGTGAAGGCGCCCCGGCGCACGTTCTGCGGGGATCCGTGCGTCCACGAATGGAAGATCCGGAGCAGCCCCTGGTACGTGCGGCAGCAGATACGGAAGCGCGATCGCGGGACGTGTCAGCTCTGCGGTCTGAATGTGGTGAAGGCGCACAGGGAGTGGACACGCTCCAAGCCGCCGGCCTCCGATCGCGCCGCCCGCAAGGCCTGGCGCGCGCTGCGCCCGCGCTGGGAGGCGGACCATATCGTGCCGGTCGCGGACGGTGGGGGAGAGTGTGGCCTGGAGAACTACCGCCTGCTCTGCCGCCCCTGTCATGTGTCCGTCACCGTGTCCTGGCGCGCGGGCCGGAGGAGCCGGGGGGCGGGTTCTACGGGGTTCTGCGAGGTTCCACAGGGTTCTACGGGGTTCTGACGGGGTTCTGAACGCGTCAGCCAACTTCCGGCGCCTGACCTCCGTCTAAGTCTCTGTTCATGCCCCCCCATTTCCTGCGACTGCTTTCGGGTCTGGCCCTTCTGTTCGTGAGCGCCGTGGGCGCGTCCGCATCGGGCCCTGCCCCCGCCTCCCGCGTCGAGGCAGCCGTTGTGCCGCCGGCGACGGCGGTGCGCGTGGACGGGGAGCTCAACGACGAAATCTGGCAGACGGCAACGCCCATCACCGGCTTCCTGCAGCGCGAACCCAAAGAGGGAGCGCCGGCCACGTTCCAGACCGAAGCGCGCGTGGCCTACGATGCGACCGGCCTCTACATCGCGGTCAAGGCGTTCGATCCCGAGCCCCAGCGGATCGTCGGCATCCGCACGCGGCGCGACGAATCGTCTCCGTCGGACTGGGTCTCCGTCATCGTTGACTCCTTCCACGACCGGCGCTCGGGTTATGAGTTCGCGGTCAATCCCGCCGGGGTGAAGGCTGACGCCTACTGGTACAACGACACGAACAACGACGAAGGCTGGGACGCCGTGTGGGACGTCGCCGTCTCCCGCGACGCGTCGGGATGGCGCGCCGAGTTCCGCATCCCGTTCTCGCAGCTCCGGTACCAGCCGTCCGAGACGTCCACCTTCGGCCTCGCCGTCATACGGAAGGTCGGCCGCCTGAACGAAACGTCCACCTGGCCGCTGCTCGCCAAGAGCGCCACCGGCTACGTCTCCTCCTTCGGCGAGCTCACGGGTCTTCGGCTGGACCGCTCGCCCAAACGTCTCGAAGTCGTCCCCTACGTCGTCGGCGACCTCAAGACACAGCCGTCACAGGCGCCCAACCCTCTGTCGAAGGCGACCGATCCCACCGTCTCCGGCGGCATGGATCTGAAGTACGCGCTGGGGCCAGGTCTGACGCTGACCGCCACCATCAATCCGGACTTCGGGCAGGTCGAAGCGGACCCGGCCGAGGTCAATCTGTCGGCCTTCGAATCGTTCTTCTCCGAGCGGCGCCCGTTCTTCGTCGAGGGGTCCGGAATCTTCCAGACCAACTCGAACTGCGACGGCGATTGCGGCGGCGGGCTGTTCTATTCACGCCGCATCGGCCGCTCGCCCCGCGGCAGCGCCACGGTGCCCGACGGCGGTTACGCGTCCGCCCCCGGCCAGACGACGATTCTCGGGGCGGCGAAGCTGACCGGCCGCGTCGGGGCGTTTTCGGTGGGCGCGCTGACGGCGCTGACTTCCCGGGAGAACGCGCTCATCGCCAACGGGACAACGAGAACGCGACAGAACGTCGAGCCGCTCACCGGCTACAACGTCGCGCGCGCGCGGCGCGAGTTCAAGAACCAGTCGGCGTTCGGCGTCATGCTGACCTCCACGACGCGCGCGCTCGACGCCTCCACGCGGTTCCTGCCGGGGCAGGCCTACACCGGCGCGGTGGACTGGGACTGGCGCTTCCGCGGGAAGTACTCGCTCGACGGCACGGCGTCCGGAAGCACCGTGCGCGGCACGGCTGCGGCGATCGATCAGCTCCAGCGGAGTAACGTCCACAGTTTCCAGCGGCCCGATTCCACGACGCTCCGGTACGATCCGTCACGGACGTCCCTGAGCGGCTACAGCGGGTCGGCGGCGATTGCCAAAATCGGCGGACAGCGCGTGCGGTTCCGCAGCGGCGTCTCGATGACCAGCCCCGGCTTCGACGTCAACGATCTCGGCTTCATGCGCAGGGCCGACGAACGGTCGATGAGTAACTGGATGCAGGTGCGCTACGAAACGCCGTCGAAGTACCTGCGCAGCTTCCGGTACAACCTGAATCAGTGGGCCGGGTGGAACGCCGACGGCGATCGCCTGCGCTCGGGGCTGAACGTCAACGCCCACGTGAGGTTCATCAACAACTGGGGCACCGGCATGGGGGCCAACCTCATCGGCCGCACGTTCGACGATCGCGGCACGCGCGGCGGCCCGGGCGTCAACCGCAACGGTGAACGCTCGATCTGGGGCTACGTCAGCAGCGACGAGCGCCCCGCC
>JANPJN010000813.1:0-9039 GCA_031425515.1 Acidobacteriota bacterium
GCATCGACCAGCACCTCTTCGATGCGCCCCACGGCCTCCGTATATAGTGCGCCCTGCACGTCCTTTTGCAGCGCCTGAAGCGCCACAATCCGCCGCGTCTTCTCCCCCTCCTCGACGACGTCCGGCATGCGCTTGCGGGCCAGCGTGTTCGGGCGCTCGGAATACTTGAACGAAAACATGCTGTGGTAGCGGACGCGGGCCGTCAGCGACAGCGTGTCGTCGAAGTCCGCCTCCGTCTCCCCGGGGAACCCGACGATCATATCGGTCGAGAGCGCGATGTCCGGCATGGCCTCGCGAAGCGCGTCCACCAGCCCCAGGTACTCCTCGCGCGTGTGCCGGCGACGCATGGCGGCCAGCACCCGGGTGGACCCGGACTGGACCGGCAGGTGCAGATGGCGGCAGACCGCCGGCAGGTCACGCATGGCCGCGATCATCCGGGGCGTGACGTGCCGCGGATGCGGACTCGCGAAGCGGATCCGCCGCAGTCCGGCAATGCCGCTCAGATGTTCGAGCAGCCCTGCGAAATCGCAGCGCGCGTCCGGCGCCTCGTAGTGGTTGACGATCTGGCCGAGCAGGTGGACCTCCACCGCACCGGAGCCCACGGCGTGGCGGGCGTCGGCGAGAATATCGGCCAGCGGGCGCATGCGCTCGTGCCCGCGGGTGTACGGGACCACGCAGAACGCACAGAACTCGTTACACCCCTCGATGATCGTGACGTAGGCCTTGGACGAGTCGGCACGCCGCGCGATCCCCAGCGGAAAGGACACGTCCTCCATCGGGTCCAGCGCCACCAGCGGACGGCCGGCGCCCGCGCCGCGCGACACGGCGCGCTCGACGAGCATCGGCAGCCGCTTGAGGTTCTGGGTGCCGACGATCGCATCCACCGCGTTGGACCGCGTGAGCAGCCGTTCCCCCTCCTGCTGTGCCACGCAGCCGGCCACCACGACGACCGGACGGGTGTGCTCCTCGGCGGCCCGGTGCCGGATCTCCCCCAGGCGGGTGAACAGCTTCTCCTCCGCCCGTTCCCGCACGCTGCAGGTGTTGAGCACAATGACGTCCGCCTCCCGGTCGTCGTCTGTTGGCTCGTACCCGGACTGGTCCAGCAGGCCGGCCATCCGCTCCGAGTCGTGGACGTTCATCTGGCAGCCGTGCGTTTCGATCAGATATTTGCGGGCCATTTCAGAGGACTTTCGCTTTCGCCTTTCGGTCTGTATTCGCTTTCGCCTTCCGGGCCTCGAGCATTTCCCGCGCGCTCGCCCGGACGGCGGCCGTGATGCCGGCGCCGCCAATCATCCGCGCCAGTTCCTCCTCGCGCTCCGCGCCGGCGACCCGCGTGACCTCCGTCAGCGTCCGCCCCGCCCGGATGGATTTGACGATGCGGTAGTGGGTGGCGCCGTAGGCGGCGATCTGCGGCAGGTGTGTGATGCAGAGCACCTGAAAGCGCTCGGCGAGGCGCTGGAGCCGGGCGCCGACGACGTCCGCGACGGCGCCGCCGATGCCGGCATCCACCTCGTCGAAAATGAGCGTCTTGCCAGGCGCATCCGTGGACGCGAGCGTCTTGAGCGCCAGCATGATACGGGAGAGCTCCCCTCCTGACGCAATCCGCGCGAGCGGCTTCACGTCCTCGCCGGGATTCGCCGAGATGTAGAACTCCGCCTGCTCCACCCCGCGATCCGACCACTGCGACTCGTCGTCTGCCGCGGCGAAACGGACCTCGCAGCGGGTCCGGCTCATGGCGAGGTCGGCCAGGGAGCGCTCAAGCGCGCGGCTGAACGTGGCAGCGGCCGACTGGCGCGTGCGGGACAGCCGTCGGGCGGCCTCCAGGAAGGCGGCTGCAGCCGTCGCGAGATCGGCGTCGAGTGCCGCCGCCTTTTCGGTGGCGTGCTCGATGTCGTGAAGCTCCCGGCGCAAGTGGTCCCGCTTCGCGAGGACGTCGGGAAGCGCGGGCCCGTGCTTGCGCTTCACGCGCTCGATGACGGCCAGACGGTCTTCGATCTCCTGGAGCCGGGCCGGCGAGGCATCGATGGAGGCCGCGTAGTCGCGGAGGAAGTAGGCCAGGTCCTCGAGCTGGGACTTCAGGGCCGCGCGGCCGTCCACGTAAGGGGTGAAGCGGGCGTCGAGCGTTTCGAGCTCCGCGAGCCGCTTCCAGACCCCTCCGAGCGCCGGGAGCACCGCCGCGTCTCCCTCGTACAGCGCGTCGTACGCCTCCGCGCACAGTCGCTGGAGCCGGTCGGCGCTGCCGAGCACGCGCCGCGCGGCCTCGAGCTCGTCGTCTTCCCCCTCTTTCGGACTGGCGCGGTCGATCTCGGTGAGCTGGAACTCCAGGAACTCGGCGCGGGAGGCTTTCTCACGCTCCCCAGTCAGGAGGCGGTCGCGCTCGGACCGAAGGGACGACCAGCGCGCATACGCGGCGGCGACGAGGGCCCGCTCCGCGCCAGCCCCCGCGAACTCGTCCAGCAGATCGAGGTGCGACGCGGGATCGAGCAGGACCTGGTGCTCGTGCTGACCGTGCAGATCGACCAGGGAACCGCAGGTGTCGCGCAGGGCGCCGCTGGTTGTCAGGGCGCCGTCAACCATCGCCCGGCTGCGCCCCTGGGCGGTCAGCTCCCGGCGGACGATCAGCTCGCGGCCGTCGGGGGTCTCGAAAATCGCCTCGACCGCCGCCGACTCCTCCCCGGTCCGGACAAGATCAGACGACGCCCGTCCGCCGACCAGCAGGCCGACGGCCCCGACAAGGATGGACTTGCCGGCGCCGGTCTCCCCGGTAAGGACGTTCAGCCCCGGCTCGAACTCCAGCTCGAGGCGGTCGATCACGGCGAGATGACGGACGGACAGGAATCTCAGCACGGCAGTAGGGATTCTCAGTTCAGGGAGTGAGGGGCTTGGCCCCCAAGTGCCATCGTATCAGATATTTGACAGCCCAGACGCGTCGTGCTACTGTGGCCGGAACAGCGCTGTCCCAGCGGCGCCCTATTCTACGTTTGCGGAGGACTGTTTGCACACGCTTGGATACTATGCCCTTGCGCTGTCCGCGCAGGGCTTGGAGCCGGCGGCTGGGACCGGCGACGTCAACACCGACATCGTCTATCTCGTCACCCACGGCGGGATCGTTCCCCAGATCGTCCTGCTGATCCTGCTGATTTTCTCGGCCGTCTCGTGGGGCATCATCCTGCTGAAATTCTGGCAGTTCCGCCGCTCCGCCGGGCAGTCGTCCACCTTCATCGAGATTTTCCGGAAGAGCAGCAAGTTCTCCGAGGTGCAGGCGGTGTGCCGTACGCTTGCGGAGAGCCCGCTCGTCGGGCTGTTCCAGTCCGGCTACACGGAGCTGAACGCGCAGCTGCGCGCGGCCGGGCACGGGGACGCCGGCAAGCCGTCACCGACCGGGGGGCGTCCTATCCTCAAGAGTCTGGATGCGGTGGACCGGGCGCTGCTGCGGGCGACCACGGTGGAGATGACGAAACTGGAGCGCCGGCTGCCCTTTCTGGCGACCACGGCGAGCATCACGCCGTTCATCGGGTTGTTCGGGACCGTGTGGGGCATCATGAGCTCCTTCCAGCGGATCGGCGCACAGGGCTCGTCGAGCCTGGCCGCCGTCGGCCCGGGCATCGCCGAGGCGCTCGTCGCGACGGCCGCGGGGCTGTTCGCCGCCATCCCGGCGGTGTATTTCTACAATCACTACACCAACCGCGTGAAGCACTTCGCCGGCGACATGGACGATTTCGCGCTCGAATTCCTGAACATCTCCGAGAGGAACTTCACCTAGCCCCGGGCGGCGGGCGATCCACCACGATATGCCACAGGTCCAGCAGAACGCGCACGCGGGAGGTCGCGGCCGGCGCGGGCGCGGCGCGCGTGTCTCCACGTCGCTGTCGGAGATCAACGTGGTGCCGCTCGTGGACGTCATGCTGGTGCTCCTCATCATCTTCATGGTGACCGCGCCGATGATGCAGCAGGGGCTGCAGGTGGCGCTGCCGCAGTCGCGGCGATCGACCCCCGTCACCGCGGCGCCCATTTATGTGACGGTGCCGGCGGACTTCGCGCGGACGCGCCAGGTGCAGCTCGACAAGGACGCGATCAGCATCGATTTCCTCGAAGAGCGGGTACGCCAGGCCATCCTCACGCGAGACGACAAGTCGGTCTTCATCCGCGCGGATGCGTCGGCGACGGTGCAGGATCTCGCGACGGTCATGGATCGGCTGAAGGAAGGCGGGGTCGAGAAGGTCGGCTGGATGACGAAGCCGGCGGGACGATAGCGCGTGCACGAAGCTGTCAGCGATGTGCTGGTCGAACGGGCGCGCGACGCCGACGGCGTCAGCCGGACGGTCCTGCTCTCGCTCGGAGCCCATGCGGCGCTCCTCGCGGGGCTGGTCCTCATGCCCGCGAGCTGGCGATCGGCGGCGACTCCGGCCGACGTGACGCCCATGATGATCTCGCTCCAGGGCGGGAGCGGTCCGGACGCCGGCGGCATGACGCCCATTGCCGGCCGAGCCGTGCAGGTCGAGGCGCCCCCCGACGCGCGGCCGAAGCCCGAGACCCCTCCGGCGGCCAAGGCACCCGAGATGGTGGCCCCGGATCCGACGGCCAGGCCCGCGGCGAAGACGCCGCCGAAGGCGGTCGAGAAGCCGGCCGACACCTCTGCGTCCCGCAAGCCGACCAGCGGGGCCGAGGTCAAGGCGGGCGATGCGCGGGCGGACACCGGCGGGGCCCCGATTCCGTTCGGCGGGCTCACGCGGCCGTCAGGCGGCGGGTCCAGCAATTCGGACGCGTTCACGGACTATGCGAATTTCTGCTGTCCGGCGTACCTGACGCAGATGACGGACCTGATCAAGCGGAACTGGAAGCAGAATCAGGGGGCGGCCGGGCGTGTGCAGGTGAAGTTCACGATTGCGCGGGACGGCCGGCTCTCGAACGTCGTCGTCGAAAAGCCGAGCAACGTGTCGCTGCTCGACCTCGAATCGCAGCGGGCGATTCTGAATACCGCGCAGCTGCCGCCGCTGCCCCGCGAGTTCACGGAGAGCGCGCTCACGGTTCACCTCGTTTTCGAGTATCAGCGCTGAAATAGCTTATGCGACCACTCATCATCGGACTGTTCGTCGCCTCGACCGCACTGGCGCTGGCCGCCCAGGATCCGGCTGCTCCCCCGCCGCGGCAGTCAGGGGACATCAGCCTCACGATCAATGGCGCGCCCGGCCTGCCGCCGAAATACGCAGTGCCGGATTTCCTGGCGCTGACGAACGACCCCGAGACAGTGGCGGCTGCGAAGACGGTCGGCCAGGTGCTGTGGGACGATCTCAACTTCGAGCGGGAGTTCTACCTGATCCCGCGCGACACGTACAGGAGCATTCCGGTCCCGGCGTCGCTCGACCAGGTCCCGCTCGACCAGTGGAAACAGCTCGGCGCCGACGGGCTCGTCGTCGGCAGCGTGCGGCGCACGGCCGCAGGCGTCACGGTGCAGATCCGGCTGATTGACGTCGCCACGGGGCGCTCGGCGATCGCCAAGGAATACAGCGGATCGTTGAAGAATCCACGGCTCTACGCCCACACGGCGTCCGACGAGATCCACCAGCAGCAGCGGGCGCTGCGCGGCGTGGCGCGCACGAAGCTGGCGTTCACGTCCGACCGGGACGGCGATCGCATGAAAGGTCCGGTGGCGGACCGCGGCATCTCCAATATCTACATGTCGGATTACGACGGGGCCAATCAGGTCCGCGTGACCGTGACGAAGTCGCTCGACATCACGCCCGCCTGGTCGCCCGACGGCAAGTCGATCGCCTACACCACCTATCGCACCGGCTTCCAGGACATCATCGTCCAGTACATCTACGAGCTGCGCGCGTATGCCAAGCCCGCCAACGGGACGGCCGAAAAGCAGAACTACCTGCCGGCGTGGTCGCCCGACGGCGCGAGACTCGCCTTCACCAGTAACCGCGACGGGAACCCGGAGATCTACGTGGTTGGGCGCGACGGGAGCGGGCTGCGGCGCCTGACCAACCACCCCGAAGTGGACGTGACGCCGACCTGGTCGCCGACGGGCAATCAGATCGCGTGGACGTCGAACCGGACCGGCTCGCCGCAGATCTGGGTGATGAACGCCGACGGGTCCGAGCCGAGGAAGATCACGAGCGAGTCGTGGTGCGATCGGCCGACCTGGTCTCCGGCGCCGTTCAACGAGATCGCGTACGCGTCGCGGACCGGCGGCGGTTTCGACATCCGGATTTTCGATTTTGCCAACCGGGGCACGCGGACGATCACCGACGGCATCGGGAGCAACGAGAGCCCGGCGCTCTCCCCCAACGGGCGGCATGTGGCGTTCACGTCCACCCGCGCGGGCAAGGAACAGATTTTCATGATCGACCGGGACGGCAAGAACCTGCGCCAGATCACCAAGGCCGGGATGAACCGGTACCCGAACTGGTCGCAATAGAAGGGGTTCTACAAGGTTCTGCAGGGTTCTACGGGGCTCTGCAAGGTGCTCTACGGGGTTCTGCAAGGTTCTCCACGGTTCTACGAGGTTCGAGGGACGATGATGTATAGACGACTGATCGTGATGATCGTTTTGATCGCGGCGCTGGGCGTGGGGGCGTGCGCGAAGAAGAAGCCGCCTGTGGCGCGGCCGACGATGCCTCCGCCGGCGGGGTCGACGGGGGCGGCGCGTCCGCCGGCACCGCCCGAGCCGGTGCAGGAGCCACAGCCGGTGCCGGCCGAGCCCATCGCCACCGACTCCCTGTCGGCGTCGGACATCGACGCGCTCAACAAGAATTCACCATTCCAGCCGGTCTTCTATGGCTACGATATGGATGCGATAGACGAGGCCGGGCAGCAGGCGCTCAACGGCAACGCCGCGCTGATGAAGAAGTATCCGACCTGGATCGTCACGATCGAAGGGCACTCCGACGAGCGTGGCACCGCGGAATACAACCTGGCGCTTGGCGAGCGGCGCGCGCTGTCGTCGCGGAACTACCTGGTGTCGCTGGGGATTCCGGCCGACCGCCTGCGCACGGTGAGCTACGGCAAGGAGTTTCCGTTCGAGCCGGGGCACGACGAGGGCTCCTGGTCCAAGAACCGGCGCGCGCATTTCGTCGTGACGAGCAAGTAGCGCCATGGCCGCAGGCGGCGTTCGGTGCGAGGGAACAACGATGAGACGACGTGGATGGCAGGCGATTGGGGTGCTCGGCTTCGTGCTGTGGGCGGGCATGCCGGCGGTCGCAGCCGACAAGGCACAGCAGCAGCTCATGGCCGAGGTCCGCATGCTGCAGGAGCAGCAGCAGCAGCTTCAGCAGGTGCTCGGCGGGCTCGCCGAGACGCTGAAGAGCATCACCGCGCGGATGGACGAGCAGGCCGCGACGACCCGCAAGGCGTTCGCCGATCAGAAGCTGCTCGTGGACAACGTGGCGGAAGGCGTCCGCGTGCTTCGCGAGAAGTCAGACGACACGAACGTCCGGCTCTCGACCGTGACGCAGGAGCTCGAGGCCGTCCGCCAGGCCGTCGCATCCATGCCCTCGCCCGGGACTCCGGGGTTGTCCGCGGGTCAGGATCCGGCCGGCACGACCTCTGACCCGTCCACGGCGGCTCCGGGCGCAACTCCCGCAGCCGGGCAGGGGCAGACGGCCGGAGCCCCTCTGATCTCACCGCAGAAGATGTTCGACAATGCCTACAGCGACTACACCGCCGGGCATTACGACATCGCCATCCTCGGGTTCACGACCTTCATCAACACATTCCCGCGCCACGACAAGGCGGACGATGCGCAGTTGAATATCGGGCAGTCGTTGTATGGCGGCGGGCAGTACCGTGAGGCGGGCGAGGCGTTTCAGAAGGTCATTGCGAACTATCCGCAGTCCGACAGCGTGCCGGTTGCCTACTACAAGCTGGGCATGACGCTCGAAGCGATGAAGCAGACCGACGCCGCACGCAAGGCGTTCGAGACGGTGATCCAGAAGTATCCGACGGCATACGAGGCGATCCTCGCCAAACAGCGGATCGACAGGAAGTGAACGGAGCCCCGTCCGACGTGGGGCCCCGCGTCGAGAGCCGCCTCAGAACGGAATGTCGTCGTCTGTCAGCTCGCTGACGGGCTCCCCCATCGAGTCGTCCATCTGCGAACCGCCCGAACCTGCGCTCGTGCTGCGGGTCTGCGGACGGGCGCCGCCCCCACCGCCGCCGCCCCCGCCGAGCAGGACGATCCGGTCGCCGCGGATCTCGGTCGTGTACTTGTCCTGGCCGTCCTTGTCCTGCCACTTGCGGGTCTGCAGGCGCCCCTCGACATAGATCTGCTTGCCCTTGATCAGATAGTCCTTCAGGCTTTCCGCCATCTTGCCCCAGAGGACAATGCGGTGCCATTCGGTCTTTTCCTGTTTCTGGCCCGCCTTGTCGTTCCAGACCTCGGTTGTCGCGAGGTTCAGCGTGGCGACGGCCGCACCTCCCGGCGTGTAGCGCATCTCCGCATCGCGGCCCAGATTGCCGACGAGAATCACTTTGTTGACACTGCCCATTCCACGAATCCTTTCAAGAGTCCCGCCATTCTGAGGCGCATGCGAATGCGCGTCAATCGTGAACTGCGCGTGCCGCGGGTCGCGGATTCTGCCGCCGGATCCGCGCCTGCACGTCGCAGGAAGTGCGCCCCGAAGTGGCGCTGCGCCGCGGACCTACGTGGTCCGGCCGTATCGGTCTTCGAGCCGGACGACATCGTGAAGCTCCGGCGTGGAGACCTCGTAGATGTCGCAGTCGGTGATGGCCGTCATGCGGTGCACCGTCCCGGGCGTGACGTGGACGGCCTGGCCGGGCGCCATCTCCCGCGCGACGAGCGCCTCCCCTTCCTTGATCTCGAACAGCATCCGTCCGGACGCGAGGTAGATCGTTTCATCCTTCTGGTTGTGATACTGCAGGCTGAGCGCGTGCCCCGCGTCCACATGAATGAGCTTCCCGACGTATCGCTCGGTTTTCGCCCAGTGCAGTTCGTAGCCCCACGGCTTGTCCACGCGTGTTACTTGTTCGGCCACATCGACTCCTCTCATCAGCTCGCAGCTGTCAGCTTTTAGC
>JANPJN010000814.1:0-1577 GCA_031425515.1 Acidobacteriota bacterium
CGTCGCAAGACGTCCTGACGCCGAGCAGATCTGCTGACGCCGGTGAGGATCCGTGAACGCTCGTTGTCGCCGCAGGAGGTGAGCGGAGGCGTCCGGGGATCAGGTGTCGGGATCAGGTGCCGGGGATCAGGCGCCTTGGCCGATGACGGCGAGGGTAGCGGCACTCGCCGATCTCACCGCCCTGACCGGGATGGACCGGTCGAACGTGGCAAGCACTCCGTCCATCCGCGCCGCCAGCCCGAGCAGATAGATGTCGGTCAACTGGCGATGGCCCTGCACGATCGACAGGTCGAAAGTGTCGTCGCGGAGCGACACCACGTCCGGCCAGAACCGGTGATGGCCGCTGGCGCAAAAGCGTCTGAGGCTTTCGACAATCGCGGGAACGCGCTCCGTCACCACGGACTGCGGGTGCGCCAGGACACGGACGAACCCGTTCTCGGTGATGGGACACGTCGCCCAGCCATGCGTCCGGTGCTCCGCGAACCAGTCGTGCGCCGCCTCGTGGTGCACATGGCCAGCGTCGAACAGGGCGACGAGCACATTCACATCGAGGAGGGCGGGCCGCGTCACTCGTCTCTCAATTCGTTGACGCGCTTCAGCGTCATTACCGGGGCCTCGGCTCGACGGGAGAGGAGAGGCACCCCGTTGCGCAGGGAGGCAGACCCGACTGCCGGCTGGAGCGCCGCGCGGATCAGCTCGGAAACGACGCTGCCCGCCGATACGCCACGTATCGCCGCAATCTCCTTGGCCGCCTGCAGCACGTCGTCTTCTATATCGAGGGTCGTCCGCATTTTAGTAGCATCACGCATCACGCATCAGATGTCAAAGTCGAGTGAGGGTGTCGCTACCGTTGATTTCGACTGCCGTCCGTATTACTCTTACTAGTAGGAGTAATACCAAGGTGCGAATCACTTCCAAGGGTCAGGTCACCATCCCGCAGGAGATCCGCGAACAACTCGGCCTGCTGCCGCACTCCGAAGTCGTTTTCGAGGTCGACGGCAACGCCGTCCGAATCACCAGGGCGGAGGCCAGCCGCGCGCGGGGCAACACGCTCATCGCGCGGATGCGCGGGACGGCCACCAGCGGGCTCACGACGGACGAGATCCTCGCGCTGACGCGGGACTGACGTGACGACCCTGGTCGACAGCAACGTGATCCTCGATGTCGTCACAGAAGACGCCGACTGGGTGGACTGGTCCGCGTCGATGCTCGCCGACGCCGCGCAGCGCGGGCGGCTGGCCATCAACCCGCTGATCTACGCCGAAGTGTCGTGCGGGTTCGACAGGATTGAAGCGCTCGAGGAGGCGGTGCCGTCCGCGTACTTCGCACGCGAGGCGCTGCCGTGGGCGGCGGGATTTCTGGCGGGGAAAGTCTTTCTCGAGTACCGGCGTCGCGGCGGCGTCCGCGCTGCGCCTCTTCCGGATTTCTACATCGGCGCCCACGCAGCGGTTGCCGGCTACACACTGCTGACCCGCGATGCGCACCGCTTCAGAGGCTACTTTCCGAAGCTGCACATCATCGCGCCCTGAGACGTCCGTCGTCCTGAGCGCGCGCCCCTGGGAGAATCAACAAATCGG
>JANPJN010000815.1:0-3073 GCA_031425515.1 Acidobacteriota bacterium
CGGCCGTCAGGGATGCAATCGCGAGATCGCGTTCTACAAGGCCAGCGCGATCGCCCAGGGTTGCAACATTGTCCGCGGCGAGCTCGGCCTGCCGCAGACGTACATCCCCGCCGCCGACCCCGCCCTCCAGATCGACATCGTCCCCAGGGGAGAGAGATGAAGCCGCACACTGTATTTCTCGGCGAGATGACCAATCCGGAGGTCGAGGCGTTTCTCAAGTGCCACGACACCGTGATCATTCCCACCGGCGCGACCGAGCAGCATGGGCCCCACGGCCCGCTCGCGACCGACGTCATCATCCCGAACGAGATCGCGCGCCGCGTCGCGCCGACGATCGGCGCCGTGGTGGCCCCGCCGCTCGCCTACACGTTGTCGTATCCCCACGTCGGCTTCACCGGCATGGTCCACATCCGGATCCCCACGTTCATGGCGCTCGTCGAAGACCTCTGCGCGTCGTTTGCAGCCTCCGGCTTCCGCCGCATCATCTTCCTCAACGGCCACTACGACAACACCTACGCCATCGCCTACGCCTGCGCGAACGCGGCCGAGCGGATGCCGAAGGGGGTCATGGCGTTTCCCGTGAACTACTGGGACGCGCTGACGAAGGAGGAGGTCGCCGAGTTCTCCGGACTGGAGAATGGCCTGCACGCCAACCTGGCGGAGACGTCCGCCGTGCTCGCGCTCAATCCCGCCCTCGTGGATCTCGAGAACGCCAACGCGGAGTTTCCGCCATTTCCGGATTTCACCGTGCCGAACATCGGCGCCGTCCATTCGGCCTTCTTCTTCAGCACGCCGGGATCGGTCCACCGGGCGACGAAGTCCGGGACCTGGGGAGACGCACGAGGATCCACACCCGAGGCGGGCGAGCGCTATCTGGCGGCGGGGGTGCGGTCCACACTGGCGCTGCTCGACAACATCGCGCGGACCTTCGCCGCGATGCCGCCCCGGTAGCGCCCTACTTTTCCTCGATGCGCGTCGGCGCGACGACGGTGACGCCGCGGGCCGTGGACGAGACGCTGATCTTCTCGGAGAACTTCTCGCCGGGACGCTGCGAGTAGGAGATGGCGTACTGATTGTGCAGCAGCGCGAGTGCGAGCTGCTGCAGGCCGCTGACGAGGCCGGCCGTCGCGACGATCTCGCCGCGGCTGCCGCCCGACTGCTTCGGGCCCTCGCCGAGCACTTCGCTGAGACTGAGGTTGTCTCCGAGCAGGGCCGACGGACGCTGGACGGCGACGGTCGATCGCAGGGCCGAGGCCGACACCGAGATGACGTGCAGGGCCGCCCCGCCCTTGCGCAGCTCGTTGAGCACGTGGTGCGCCGGGAGCGTGCTGTGCTCCTCTCCGCCGACCGTCAAGGCCACGATGACCCCGCGGCGCGCGCGCCGCTTCCCGAAATCCCGCGCCGTCTCGGCGATAGCCTCGAGCAGCTGCCCGCCATCGGACGTGGCCGGCCGCGCGCCGAGTTGCGCGATGGCTTCGCTCAACTCCCGGCCGTCGGTGGTGTAGTCCACGATTCGCTGGGTCTGGCCGGTGACCTGGCTGATGGTGAACTCGGCGCGCCCCTGCAGCTTTTCGATGAACTTCCCGACGCCGTACCGAAAGAGGCCGGACCCGTTGTCGTCCACAATGATCGCGATACGAAGCGGCGCCGCGGCCGGCTCGACATGGACGACTTGACGGTCCTTCCCGCCAATCTTGACGACAAAATCGGCGGGCGACAGGCCGGGCACCGGGTCGCCCGTCTTGTCCGTGACGGTGGCGTAGACCGTCCGGGCGAGGGACTCGGTCTGACGGCCGGACGATTCGACCTGATCGGCCGGGCCCGCCAGGACGCCCACGGGCACCGCGGCCACCAGGCACAGTGCGGCGACGACCGAACACATCCACCGCATTGGCCTGCCCCCATCCGCGCGTCCCGCCTGAGACGCGCGCCTGCCCGTTACCGCTCGGGCGCCTTGGCCCGCTCCCCCTGCTCGTCCATCATCAACGGCGGGGGCTCGACGTCCACAAGATACTCGAACTCCTGGCGGAACTTCTCCTCGGTGAGCTTGGCGACCGTCGCGAGCCGCGCCACCTCGTGCGGATCCTCGATATCATCCCGCCGCAGCCGGATCATGTAGCGTCGCGCGATCGCATAGCGCGTCGAGGCGATATCGACGAGGCGGACCGCGGTCCGTCCCGTCTTGCCGTCGATCATCTCGGAGAACGGCACGGGGACGAAATGCCCGCCCTGCATCGAGATCATCGCGGCGTTGCCTCCCGCGAGCAGGTACTTCGCCGCGCAGTAGCCGAGATCCCGCGTGTACTCCATGTCGAACGGGATCGGGTCCGCGCAGCGCAGCTCGTACCCGATATTCTTGGCCGCAATCGTCGTCTTGATCCCGAACGACCGGAGGCGCTCGGTGACCTGGGCCTTGAGGATCTCGCCGAGATTCACCTCCGCAATGCGCAGATGCCCGTGCGCGTCCCGCTCCACATCGCCCAGCCCCTCGAGGTCCTCCTCGGCGACATCGAGCACGACTCCTTCGGCGATGATGGCCACGCCGTCGCGTCGCCCCTCCGCCATCCGCTTGATGATGCTCGCCGTGAGCGTGTCCACAATCGTCTTCAGGCGAATCGGGGTGCCGAACTCCTCGGAGATGAGCGTGATCGTCGCGCCGGCCGCCTTGCCGATGCCGAGCGCCAGATGTCCGGCCTTCCGGCCCATCGCGATGACGAAATACCACCGCGTCGTGGTCTTCGCGTCGACCATCAGGTTCTTCACGATCTCGACGCCGTAGTGCCGGGCCGACTGATACCCGAACGTGTCCACGTGCGCCGGCAAGTCGAGGTCGTTGTCGATCGTCTTGGGGACATGGACGACGCGGATGCGCCCGGCAGCATGCTGTTCGAGCTTCATCGCCGAGAAGGCCGTGTCGTCGCCGCCGATCGTCACGAGCTGCGACACGTTGAGCCGCAGCAGCGACGTGACCGTGTTCTCGAGCAGCTGCGGGTCCTTCGTCGGATTGGCCCGCGCGATGCCAAGGTACGATCCACCGCGGAAATGGATCCGGCTGACGGCTTCGATTGTCAGC
>JANPJN010000816.1:0-12437 GCA_031425515.1 Acidobacteriota bacterium
GGCCGGATGCCCTCCACCTCGCCGGTCCAGTTGCCGCGATTCTCCACCCGGTTGTTGCGCGAGTAGCGCACGAAGAACCGCTGCTTGTCGGTCAGCACGTGATCGACGCGGTAGTTCATCGAGTAGAAGTCGTCGCCGCGGGAGTTGGTGGAGAGGAAGTTATTGCGCCCCTGGGCGTCGCCGGGCTGGTTGGGCAGCGGGTAGTACTTCACGTAGTTCTGCCCGACGGCGTTGAGCCGGTTCGCGGGGATGATGTTGCCCGGGAACGGCTGGCGCTCGATGCGTCCGTCGGCGCGGCGCACGGCCGTGAGCGGGTCGTAAATGACGATGCCCTGGGAGAGGAGCCCCGAGAAGTCCCCGTTGCGCTGGGCGGCGGTCGGTACCGTGAACTGGCCGGGCTCCGGGAAGGTGTCGTAGAGCCATTCGAAGGCGCCGAAGAAGAACGTCTTGTCGCGTCCGTCGTACAGCTTGCCGAGCCAGGCGGGCCCCCCGAGGGTGAAACCGTAGCGCTTGTAATCCAGCTTGTCCTTGGGCCGTCCGGCGCGCTCGAGGAACAAGTCGTTGCCCGACAGCCGTTCGTCGCGGTAGTGGTAGTACACGTCACCCTTGTACCGGTTCGTGCCGCTCTTCAGCGTGACGTTGACCGTCGCGCCCGCCGTGTGCCCCTGCTGCGCGTCGAACGTGGCGGTTTCGACCTTGAACTCCTGGACCGCTCCGGCCGGGGGGACGAACGCCACCCGGCGGCCGTTGGCCATGTTGGGGGAGCCATCGAGCGTGAACTCGTTGCGGCCGGGGCCGCCGTCGGCGGTGAAGTCCGACGTGCCGCCGTTGTCGAACGGGCGTGAGAACTTGAGGTCGCCGTGATAGGCGACGCCCGGCGCCAGGCGCGCGAGCACGAAGGGGTTGCCGTCGGAGAGGGGCATCAGCGCGATGCGCTTCTCGTCGATCACCTGCCCGTTCGAGCCGCTGGCGGTATCGAGCAGCGGCGCCTCCGCCGTCACCGACACGGTTTCTTCCATGCGGCCGACTTCGAGGTGCAGATCCAGTTCCAGCCGGTCGCCGATGCGGACTTCGACGTTCTCGCGCACCAGCTTCTTGAACCCGGAGAGCTCCGCCGAGACGGAATACACGCCCGGCGAGAGGTAGCGGAGTGTGTAGGCCCCGTCGCTGTCGGTGGTCGTGGTGGACGTGCCGTTGGTGGCGACGTTGATGGCCGTGACGGCGACGCCGGGCGTACGCCCGCCGGACGAGTCCGTGACGGTACCCGCGATGGCGCCGCGAAAATCCTGTGCCGACGCGTCCGCCACGACGGCGAACAGCAGCGCCACAAAAAGGAAGCACACACGCTTCATACTTTCCCTCCTGATGTCCCTGGTCACGCCCGTACCGGCGACGGCCTGGCGGCGGCTGGCGGCACGGGCCAGAAAAGAGAACACATTTCAGGGGGCCAAGTAAACGCCAAACTGACCCGGTGTCTTTGACTTACGTCGGCCGGAACGGTATGAAAGAACACCGGATGCGTGCGACACCAGCGCTCCCTCAGGCGTGGCCAGCGCCCTCGCACCCCCGCCCCATCGTCCTCATCGGCGCCGGTGCGGTCGCGCGGGCCGCGCACCTGCCGGCCTACCGGCGCGCGTCCTTTCCAGTCGCGGGTGTCTACGACATCACGGCGTCGGCTGCTGAAGAAGCGGCTGCAGCCTTTGGCATCCCGCGTGTGTTCCGCAGCCTGGACGAGGCGTGCGGTCAGCCCGGGGTCGTGTTCGATGTGGCGGTTCCGGGCCACGCGACGCTCGGCGTGCTCGAGCGGCTGCCCCGTGGCGCCGCGGTGCTCATGCAGAAGCCGATGGGCGAAAATCTGTCCGAGGCGCGCCGCATCGTCGCGTGCGCGACCGAGCGGGAGCTCATCGCGGCCGTCAACCTGCAGCTCCGATTCAGCCCCGGCATGCTGGCGCTGCGGGAACTGATCCGGCGCGTGGCGCTCGGGGCGATCGTGGACATCGACGTGCGCGTCACGATCGATCAACCGTGGCAGCAATGGCGGTTTCTGGAGCGCGCGGCACGGCTGGAGCTGCCGTACCATTCGATTCACTACCTCGACGCGATCCGCTGGATCGCGGGTGAGCCGGCAGGCGCCTACTGCCGTGCGGTGCGGCATCCGGGTCTGCCGGCGTTTCAGGACACCAGGAGCACGATCATCCTGGACTACGGCGACCTCCTGCGGTGCTCGCTGGTGTTGAACCACACCCATCGCGCCGGGCCGAAGCACCGGTCGTCGCAGATGGTCGTGGAGGGCACCACCGGCGCGGCGCGCCTGACGTGGGGGGTGAACCTCGCCTACCCGGCGGGCCCGCCCGATACCATGGAGCTGTCGGAGGGCGAGACCTGGCGGGACGTGCCGCTTCGTGGCTCGTGGTTTCCTGACGCCTTCGAGGGGCCCATGTCGAACCTGCAGCGTGTGCTGTCCGGGGAGGATACGACGCTGGTCGGCGCCGTGAGCGACGCGCTGCGGACCATGGCGCTCATCGACGCGTGTTACCTGTCGAGCGATGCCGGCGGGGTGCCGGCTCCCGCGGCAGGTTGATGGAGCGTTTTGCCCCCGCGTATGACATTCTGTTCTGCGGCGCGGGTGGCCTTCTGAGGGAGCCGAATCTATGAAGCGATGGCTGGCGGTAGCATGTCTGACGCTCGCGGTGGCGTGCGGCGGAGGCGGCGGGACGGGCGGTGGCAGCGGCGCGGGCCCCGCGAAGCTCACGGTCGCCGTGATTCCGAAAGGCACGTCTCACATGTTCTGGCAGAGCATCCATGCCGGGGCCAGCCGCGCGGGCAAGGAGCTCGACGTGGAGGTCATCTGGCGCGGACCGCTCCGCGAGGACGAGCGGGACTCGCAGATCTCCGAAGTCGAGGGCTTCATCAGCCGCGGCGTCTCCGGGATCGCCCTTGCCCCACTCGACGAAGTGGCGCTGGTCGGCCCGGTAGCCGACGCCGCCGCGCGGAAGATCCCGGTCGTCATTTTCGACTCGGGCCTGAAGGGCAGCGACTACGTCAGCTTCGTGGCGACCGACAACGTCGAGGGCGGACGTCTCGGCGGGGAACGGCTCGCCGAGTCCATGCAGAAAAAAGGCAAGGCCATCCTGCTGCGCTACGCCGAGGGACACGACAGCACGGGCAAGCGTGAAGAGGGCTTCCTCCAGGCGATGAAGGCCCACGCCGGCATCGAGGTCGTCAGTTCCAATCAGTACGTCGGAGCGGACGTCGAAGGCGCGTACAAGAAAACAGAGTCCATCCTCAACACCTACAAGAAGCCCGACGGCTCACTCAGCATCCACGGCATCTTCTGCGTGAACGAGTCCTCGTCGTTCGCGACCATGCGCGTGCTGCAGGACAACGGATGGGCCGGGAAGGTCCACTTCGTCGGGTTCGACGCCTCGACCAATCTGATCAAGGGGCTCCAGGACGGCGTGCTCGACGGCATCGTCCTTCAGGACCCCGTGAAGATGGGGTATCTCGCGGTGAAGACCCTTGTTGCGCACATCAAGGGGCAGCCGGTCGAGAAGCGAATCGACACCGGCGTCCATGTGGCGACGCGCGAGAACATGGACCAGCCCGGCATGCGGGAGCTCGTCCACCCGGACGTCACGAAGTGACAGCGGGAGCGTCCGCGCCGCCGCTCTTCGAGATGCGCGGCATCCGCAAGGCGTTTGGCGCGACCACGGCGCTCGCGGGCGTGAGCGTGTCGGTGGCCGCGGGAGAAATCTGCGCGCTCATCGGCCAGAATGGCGCCGGCAAGAGCACGCTGATGAGCATTCTCGCCGGGGCGCTCCAGCCCGACGCCGGCGACATGTCGATCGACGGCGCTCCCTACGCTCCCCAGAATCCTTATCAGGCGCGACGCGCGGGCGTGGCCATGATCTATCAGGCGCTCTCGCTCGCCCCGCACCTGTCGGTGATGGAGAACATCACGATGGGCGCCGAACCGATGCGGTTCGGGCTGCTCGATCGCGGGAAGATGCGGCAGATTGCCGCCAGCGCCCTCGCGGAGCTCGGACACGACGACATCTCGCCCGATGCCTCTGTCGGAAGTCTGTCGGTCGCGGCCCAGCAGCTCGTGGAGATTGCGCGCGCGGTCGCGGTCGGCTGCCGCGTGCTCGTGCTCGACGAGCCGACGAGCAGTCTCGGGCGCGCCGACGTCGAACATCTCTTCGCCCTGCTGCGCCGCCTCAGGGCGCAGGGGCATGCCGTGGTCTACATCTCGCACTTCATCGAGGAAGTGAAGGAAGTGGCCGACCGCTTCACCGTACTGCGGGACGGGCGCAACGTCGGCGGCGGCCCCACCGCATCGGCCACGCACGACGAGATCGTCCAGTTGATGGTCGGGCGCCCCATCGACGATCTGTTTCCACGCTCGCCCCGCACACCCGGAGAGGCCATCCTCGACGTGGCCGGGCTCGAACCGGGCGGCGCGACCTTCACACTGCACCGTGGCGAGATCCTCGGGATCGCCGGCGTCATCGGCTCGGGCCGCACGCGGCTTTTCAGAGCGCTCTTCGGGCTGGCGCCGGTTCGCAGCGGCCGTGTACGGATGGCCGCCTACAGCGGCGTGGCGCGCCCCGATGCGCGCTGGCGGCAGGGCATGGGCCTCCTGAGCGAAGACCGCACGGACGAGGGTCTGGCGCTGGGGCTCGACATCGCGACGAATCTGACGATGACGCGTTTGTCGTCGTTCGGGCCCGCGGGGCTGCTCTCTCCGGCCCGACAGCACGCGGCGGCCCGGACGTGGATCGAGAAGCTGGCGATCAAGTGCGGCGGGCCCTCGCAGACCGCCGGCGAGCTCTCGGGCGGCAACCAGCAGAAGATCGCGATCGCACGGCTGCTGCACCACGACGTGGACGTGCTCCTGCTCGACGAGCCCACCCGGGGCATCGACGTGGGCAGCAAGGCCCAGATCTACAAGCTGGTGGACGACATCGTCGCGGCCGCATCCGGACGTACGCCGAAGGCCGTGATACTCGTCAGCAGCTATCTGCCCGAGCTCCTCGGGCTCTGCGACCGCATCGCGGTGATGCGGCGCGGCCGTCTTGGAGAGCCGGCGCCGGCCGGTACGTTCTCGGAGCACGAGCTGATGATGGCGTCGGTCGGCGGAGCGTCGGATCTGTGACTCCCAGGGCATTGATGGAGCGCGGCGGCACACTGGCGGGCCTCCTGCTCGTCGCGCTGATCTTCGGCGTGCTCATCGGGCCGCAGTTCTTCTCGCCCGGTAACCTCGAGCTCATGGCGCGGCAGACGGCAATCGTCAGCATCGCGGCGGTCGGCATGACGGTCGTGATCGTGGCCGGGGGCATAGACCTGTCCGTCGGCTCCGTGATCGCGCTCAGCACCGTCGTCATTGCCCTGCTGCTCCGAAGTGGCGCAAGCCCGGCCGTCGCGGCGCTGGGCGCGGTCGGGGCCGCGGCGCTCTGCGGCGTGGTGAACGGCGCGCTCATCACCTGGCTTCGGGTCGTGCCCTTCATCGTCACGCTCGGCACCATGCTTGTGATTCGCGGCGCCGCGAAGGGGCTGGCCGAAGAGCGGCGCATCGAGGCGCCGGTGACGTGGCTGAACGACCTGCTGCGGGTGCCGCGCGGCGGGGCGCTGCTGCCGCCCGGGATCTGGGGTGTGATCGCGCTCGCGCTCCTCATCGGGGCGGTGTTGCGGTACACGCGGTTCGGGCGGCACGTCTTCGCGATTGGCTCCAATGAGCGCATGGCCAGGCTCTGCGGTGTCGCGATCACACGGACCAAGATCTTCGTCTACGCGCTGACGGCGGCGTTCGCGGGAGTCGCCGGCCTCCTGCAGTTCTCGAAGCTGTCGGTCGGCGACCCGACCGTCGCGATCGGGCTGGAGCTCGACGTGATCGCGGCGGTCATCATTGGCGGGGGCAGCCTGCTCGGCGGGCGCGGTACGGTCGCCGGCACGCTGATTGGCGCCGCGATCATGACGATCATCCAGATTGGCTGTTCCCAGAAGGGGCTCGCGAACTGGATCCAGCAGATCGTCACGGGAGGCATCATCGTGGCCGCCGTGGCGCTGGATCACATGCGGTCCGGCGCTCACACCCGAGGGGCGTGATGAAGATTCGCGATCTCGAGATTCTCGACCTCCGCTTTCCCACCTCGCGGACCAACGCGGGCACGGATGCGATGCACCCGGATCCCGACTACTCCGCCGCCTACGTGATCCTGAAGACCGACGGCGGCCTCGAAGGGCACGGCTTCACGTTCACGATCGGCCGCGGCAACGAGATCTGCGTCGAGGCGATCCGTGCCTTCCGTCCGCTCGTCGTGGGCCGCAGCCTCGAAGACATCGCCGCGGAGCCTGCCGCGTTCTGGCGATCGCTGGCGTCGGAGTCGCAACTGCGGTGGCTTGGTCCGGAGAAGGGCGTGATTCACATCTCCATGGCGGCCATCGTCAATGCCGTCTGGGATCTCCAGGCAAAGCGCGCGCGAAAGCCGCTGTGGAAGCTGCTGGCCGACATGACCCCGCGCGAGATCGTGCGCTGCATCGACTTCCGGTACATCACCGACGCGCTCACGCCAGACGAGGCGGAGGCGCTGCTCGAGCGGCAGGCCCCCGGCAAGCGCGATCGCGAAGCCGCGCTGCTGCGCGACGGGTTTCCCGCCTACACCACGTCTGCGGGATGGATGGGGTACTCGGACGACTACATCCGTCAGTTGTGCCGCGAGGCGCTGGCCGACGGATGGACCCATTTCAAGGTGAAGGTTGGAGGCGTGCCCGCAGACGATGCCCGGAGGCTGGCGCTGGTGCGGGAGGAGATCGGTCCATCGAGCCGGCTGATGATCGACGCCAACCAGACCTGGGACGTCGCCGAGGCCATCGCGCGTGTGCGCGAGCTGTCCCGATTCGATTTGTGGTGGATCGAGGAGCCGACGAGCCCGGACGACGTGCTGGGGCATGCGGCGATTGCGAAGGGCGTGCATCCCATTGGTGTGGCGACCGGTGAGCATTGTCAGAACCGGATCATCTTCAAGCAGCTCCTGCAGGCCGAGGCGATCTCGTTCTGTCAGATCGACAGCTGCCGCCTCGGCGGGGTGAACGAGAACCTGGCGGTGATCCTGCTGGCGGCGAAGTTCGGCGTCCCGCTCTGCCCGCATGCCGGCGGCGTCGGGCTGTGCGAGCTCGTGCAGCATCTGTCGATGTTCGACTACATTTCGGTGGCGGGCCGGATGGACGACCGCGTCACCGAGTTCGTCGATCACCTGCACGAACACTTCGTCGATCCCGTCGTGATGCGTCGCGGGCGCTACCTCGCCCCGACGGCGCCTGGCTACTCCAGCGAGATCAAGCCCGCCTCCCGCGCGGCCTACCGCTACCCAGACGGACCCGCGTGGGGAGAGGTGCGGCGCCCCGTGCCGGCAAGTGAGAGGTAAGGAGCAGCTGGTAGCTGATAGCTGATCGCTGATAGCTGCCATAATCCCCGCGTGGCCCTCACCGCGACGATCTACACCCTCGACATCGACCTCGCCGACTCGGATCGCGGCGTCTACGAGACACTCGCGCTTCGGGTGGCGCGGCATCCCTCCGAATCCGCGGAGTACCTCGTCGCGCGCCTGATGGCCTATGCCATGGAGTTCACCGAAGGGATCGAGTTCTCAAGGGGCATCAGCGACACGGAGGAGCCGGCGATCGCCGTCCGCGATCTCACGGGGACGCTTCGCACCTGGATCGACATCGGCTCGCCGGATGCCGCGCGGCTGCACAAGGCCTTGAAGCTCGCCCCCCGTGTCGCGGTCTACACGCACAAGGAGATCGGGCAGATTGTGCGCAACCTCTCGGGTGAGCGGATCCACCGGGCCGGTGAGCTCGAGCTCTACGCCATCGACCGCCCGCTCATCGCCGCATCGCTGCCCGCCTCGAACGCCGCATGGCCTTCGGCCTCTCCATCAACGAACGCGAGCTGTACATCTCGATCGGGGCCGACACCATCGCAGGCCCCGTCGTCCGTCACGCGATAGGCTGAGAGAAGCTGTCAGCTGTCAGCCTTCAGCCGAGCGCTTCCCTACTTCTTCCCCACCACCCACGACGTCATCGCCCGCTGGTCCTGGACGATCGTGGTCTTGAGGGGGTCGAGCAGGCGGCCGCCGAGGCGCGCGGTGGCGTCCATGAGCATGCGCTCGTCAGCGAGGAACCGCTCGCTGTCGTCCGGCAGCAGGTACCGGCCGTCGCCAAGCGGGCGGACGCGGTCGGCGATGCCGATGGACGTGGCGAGTCGGGCAAAGAGCAATCCTCCGGGTGCGAGCACGTGCCACAGCGAGGCGAGCATGGCGTCGAAGTGGGGCTGGCTGGTCGCGAAGTGCAGGACGGCGCTCGCGATCACGACGTCAGCCGAGCCCTCGGGGAACGTCATGCCTTCGATCGGCTCGACGCGGAAGCGATCGGGCGGAAGGTGCGGCGCCAGCTCACGCGCCATCATGACCACGTGCGCCACAGCGGCGGGATCGCGATCGGCCGCACGCACATCGAAGCCGTTGCGCAGCAGGTAGATCAGATTGCGTCCGCCGCCACAGCCGGCGTCCAGCACCCGCTGGCCCCGGACAATCCGTCCGCGGAGGAGTTGATCGAAGAGGTAGATGTCGATGTCGCCGAACTCGGAGCGCAGGTCGTGGGCCATCAGATCAGGAGATCGCCGCGCCCGACCAGGATGGCACGTCCGCCGACGCGAACGCGGGTCACGCCGCCGTCCGACGAATCGATGCACACGTGGATGCGGCTTGGGCGACCCATCGCCACCCCCTGGAGACTGACGATGTGCTGCGCCGCCGCCGAGTCCACGAGCTCGTGATGCACCAGGTAGCTGCCGAGCGGCCCGCTCGCGCTGCCGGTGGCGGGATCCTCGGCGATGCCGGCGCCTGGGGCGAGCATCCGGCTGTAGACCGTCTCGTCGCCGACACGGCCGGCAGAGTCGAGGGTGAAAAAGAACACCGGCGTCTCGTCCAGACCCGCCTGTACGAAACAGCGCGCGAATCCGCGGCGGTCCATCGCGGCGCGGTCCACGGCACTTCGTGACACGAGCGGCACGAGCAGGTACGGCACACCGCACGACACGACCTCCAGCGGCAGCCCGTCCACGAGGTCACGTTCGTCGAGTCCCATGGCGGCCGAGAGCGCCGTGCGGTCCTCGAGCGTCGCTTTGAAGGCCGGCAGCAGCTGCGTCATCCAGGCGAAGTCGAGGCGTCCGCCGACCCACGTCATCGACACCGGTGTCGGTCCCACGCCCAGCTCGAACACGAAGTCCGTGCGCCCCGGCTCGATCGTGCCTTCCGAGGCGAGTGCGAAGGTGCTGCCGATCGTGGGGTGCCCGGCCATCGGCAGCTCGGTGCTCGGCGTGAAGATGCGCATCCGCGCCCGGCCAGGGCCCGGCGTGTCGGCGGGAAAGACGAACGTGCTTTCCGAGAAATTCATCTCCTGCGCGATCGCCTGCATGTCCGCGGTGGAAAGACCGGCCGGCTCCGGAAAGACGGCGAGCTGATTGCCTTCGAGCGGGCGTTCGGCGAACACGTCGAGGTGCAGGTAGCGCATGCTGATATCCTCTCTCATTTGGAGGGATCGTTGGCGAAGCGCGGGAAGACACAGGATGGGTCGCTCTTCGACGCCCCCGGCGGCGCCGGCGGTGGTGTGGACGGCGGCGGGCCCGGTGGCGGGTCGAGCGAGCCCGAAGCGGTCGAACTCCATGCCGCGGCGCAGACGCGGTATCTGAACTACGCGCTCTCGGTCATCACATCCCGCGCGCTGCCGGACGTTCGCGACGGGCTCAAACCGGTCCAGCGCCGCATCCTCTACACGATGTGGCAGCAGAACCTGACGGCCGACGTCAAGCACCGCAAGTGCGCGAAGGTGGTCGGCGACGTCATGGGCAACTACCACCCCCACGGCGACTCGGCGCTCTACGAGACGCTGGTCCGCATGGCGCAGTCCTTCTCGCTGCGCTACCCGCTCATCGACGGGTCGGGCAATTTCGGCTCGCTCGATGGCGACAGCGCGGCGGCCATGCGGTACACGGAGTGCCGCCTGGCCCGCGTGAGCGACGAGATCCTGACGGAGATTCATCAGGACACGGTCCCGTTCCGCCCCAACTACGACGGCACGCGCACCGAACCGGTCGTCCTTCCCTCGCGAATCCCGAATCTGCTCGTCAACGGCGCCACCGGGATCGCGGTTGGCATGGCGACGAACATTCCGCCGCACAACCTCACCGAGGTCTGCACCGCTCTCATCAAGCTCCTCGGTAACTCCGAGCTCACGAGCGCGCAGTTGTGCCGCTTCATCAAGGGCCCGGACTTCCCGACGGGCGGCGAGATGCTCAACTCGCCGGAGGAGTTGAAGGAGATCTACAAGACGGGATCCGGCGCCATCCGTCTCCGCGCGACATGGCAGGAGGGGCCTGTCTCCAAGTCGGTCCGGACGATCTACATCACCAGCGTCCCCTACACGGTCAACAAGTCCACGCTCGTCGAGCGGATCGCGGACGTCGCGCTGAGCCGCAAGCTGCCTCCACTTCTCGACGTCAAGGATCTGTCGACCGACGATGTGCGGATTGCGCTGGAATTGAAGAAGGACGCCGACGAGAAGATGGTGATGGCATATCTGTTCAGACACACGCCGCTCCAGACCAGCTTCATCGTCAATCTCACGTGCCTCATTCCGACCGAGAACCCGGAGGTTGGCAGGCCCGAGCGGCTCGATCTGCATGCCATTCTCTGGCACTTCCTGCACTTCCGGCTCGACGTGGTTACCAGGCGGCTCGAGCACGAGCTTGGCGCGCTCCAGAAGCGGGTGCACATCCTCCAGGGCTTCGAGAAGGTGTTCGATGCCCTCGACGAGATCCTGAAGATCGTCCGCAAGTCCGAGGGGAAGGCGGATGCGGCGCAGCAGATCATGGCGCGCTTCGAGCTCGATACCGAGCAGACCGACGCCATTCTCGAGCTGAAAATCTACCGCCTTGCGCGGCTCGAGATCCTCGTCATCCGCAAGGAGCTCGAGGACAAGCGCCGCCGTATGCGGCAGATCGACACGCTGCTGAAGGACGAGCAGAGCCGGTGGGACATCGTCCGCGTCGAGATCGAGGAAGTCCAGAAGAAGTACGGCGATGCGAGGCGGACGAAGATTTCGAGCGACGAGGGCGAAGCGGAGTACACCGCCGAGGACTTCATCGTTGACGAAGACAACGTGGTGCTCGTGTCGCGGGACGGATGGGTCAAGCGGCAGAAGGAAGTGAAGGATCTGGCGGCGACCCGGGTCCGCGAGGGGGATGCGGTCATGGCGGCGCTGGCGGGCAGCACGCGGGCGTCGGTCGTGTTCTTCAGTAGTGCCGGTGTCGCGTATACGTCGAGGATTGCCGATATTCCGGCATCGACCGGCTACGGCGAGCCGATCCAGCGGTTCTTCAAGTTGAAGGACGGTGAGCGGATTGTGGCGGCCTTCAGTCTCGATCCGAGAGTCGCGGGGACGATCGCGCCGAAGAAGGAGGGGGCCGAACCGCCGGTGCACGCGCTGGCGGTGACAAGCGACGGCTACAGTCTGCGCTTCAGCTTCGAGCCGTTCGCGGAGCCCAGCACACGGTCGGGGCGTCGATATGCGCGGGCCGCGGAGGGCGCGGAGGTTGTCGGCGTGGCGACGCTGGCCGGGGGGGAGATTCTGATTGCCGCCACGCGCGAGGCGCGCGCGATCCTGTGCCGGGCCGACGAGGTCAATTTCCTGTCCGGTCCCGGTCGAGGTGTCATCCTGATCAAGTTGTCGTCGGATGCCGACCGGGTGCTCGGCTTCCTTGCGTCCACGGGGGACCGCGATCTGATGACCGTGGAGACCAGCCGCGGCGCCGAGCAGACGATCAGCACCACGAAATACGAGGTGACCGGCCGCGGCGGCAAGGGCCGCGAGCTCCTGCAGCGCGGCCAGTTCACGCGTGTGGTGCAGACGGCCCCCGAGCCTCCACCGGCGCTGGAACAGAAGAGCTGATCGCAGGGCCCGCATCCCGAACCTCTGCTAGGATCAGGGGATATGGCAGGGTGGCAGGAGTTCACCGGGCTCAATCGCGGGTACGTGCTCGAGCTCTACGAGAAGTACAGGCACGACGCGTCATCCGTGGACGCGGAGACGCGGGCGCTGTTCGAGCGCTGGACGCCGCCGTCCGAGCTCGCCCCCGTGCCCGAGGGCATTCCCCTTCAGAAGGTGGTCGGCGCGGTCAGTCTCGCGCAGTCCATCCGCATGTACGGGCATCTGGCCGCGCGGCTCGACCCGCTTGGCACCCGTGTCGGCGGCGGCGATCCCTCGCTGCTCGCCGAGACGCACGACGTGACCGAAGACGACCTCCGGAATCTTCCCGCCAGCCTGATTTCGTCGCCGCTCGCCGACCACGCGGCGAACATGCTCGAGGTCATCACGGC
>JANPJN010000817.1:0-2267 GCA_031425515.1 Acidobacteriota bacterium
CGTTGTGCTTCTCGTTGTAGCTCACCAGGTCCGCCATCGTGAACCCGTCGTGCGCGGTGATGAAGTTGATGCTCGCGTAGGGCCGGCGTCCGCTCTGCTCGTAGAGGTCGCTGCTGCCCGACAGTCGCGTGGCGAGCTCGGACACGGCCCCGCCGTCGCCGCGCCAGAATCGCCGCACCGCATCGCGATACTTGCCGTTCCACTCCGTCCACTTCGACGGGAAGTTCCCGACCTGATAGCCACCCTCGCCAAGATCCCACGGCTCGGCGATGAGCTTCACCTGCGAGAGCACGGGATCCTGATGAATGATGTCGAAGAACGCCCCCAGCTTGTCGACGGCGTGCAACTCACGAGCCAGCGCACTCGCCAGGTCGAAGCGGAATCCGTCGACGTGCATCTCCAGCACCCAGTACCGCAGGCTGTCCATGATGAGCTGCAGCACGCGTGGGCTCCGCATGTTCAGGGTATTACCGCAGCCGGTGAAATCCTGATAGAAGCGCGCGTCGGTCGGGAGCTGCCGGTAGTACGACGTGTTGTCGATGCCGCGCAGCGACAGCGTCGGCCCCAGGTGATTGCCTTCCGCGGTGTGGTTGTAGACCACGTCGAGAATGACTTCGAGGTTGGCGGCATGGAGCGCGCGGACCATCATCTTGAACTCGCGCACCGAGTCCGTGGGGGAAGACGAGGAGGCGTAGCGAACGTCGGGGGCGAAGTAGGAGAGCGTGTTGTAGCCCCAGTAGTTGTGCAGCCCCGCCCGCGCGAGGTGCCAGTCGTCGGAGTGATGGTGCACCGGCATGAGCTCGACCGCCGTGACGCCGAGCGACGTGAGGTGGCGGATCGCCGGCTCCGACGCGAGTCCGAGATAGGTGCCGCGCAGCGCCTCCGGCACGTGCGGGTTCAGCTTCGTGTAGCCCCGGACGTGCAGCTCGTAGATGAGCGTTTCGTGCCAGGGCGTGCGCAGCGGCCGGTCGCCGCCCCACGTGAAGGCCGTGTCCACGACCGCGGCGAGCGGGGCATAGGGCGCGCTGTCGCGCGTGTCGAACGTCGTGTCGTCTTCCCCCGCGCAGAACCCGAACAGCGCCTCGTTCCAGCGCACAGCCCGGCCGATGACCTTGGCGTACGGGTCGAGCAGGAGCTTGTGCGCGTTGAAGCGCTGGCCCCGGTGTGGCTCGTAGGGGCCGTGGACGCGGTACCCGTAGAGATGACCCGGGCGCACATCGGGCAGATAGCCGTGCCACACCATGTCGGTGTGCTCGGCCAGCGGGATCGTCACCGACTCGACGTCCGCGTCGACCGAATCGAACAGGCACAGATCGACTCGCGTCGCGTGCTCCGAAAAAATGGCAAAGTTGACGCCGACGCCGTCCCAGGTCGCGCCGAGAGGGTAGGGGAGGCCGGGCCAGACGCGCAGGTGCGTGGTGGACACAATCGATCTAGGTACCACGTTCGAGCCCGCCGTGGCAACGAAACTCGGCCGTCGCGGGTGGCCTTCGCCTTGCTAAACGATCCGCGATACGAAGGCAGATTGCAAAGGAGTGCATATCCATGAACACGAACGACACGAACAAGGCCGTCCTCGCCACACTCAACAACCTCATCGAGACGTGCAAGGACGGCGAAGAGGGTTTCAGGACCGCGGCGGATGGGCTGACGGACCAGACCACCAAAGTCAGCTTTGCGAAGTTCGCGCGCGAGCGCGGACAGATGGCTCGTGAGCTTCAGGATGAGGTGCAGGGGCTCGGCGGCAGTCCCGAGACCGCAGGCAGCACGGCGGGCGCCCTCCATCGCGGGTGGATCAACATCAAGTCGGTCGTGACGGGCAAAGACGACCAGAAGATCATCGCCGAAGCGGAGCGCGGCGAAGACCTGGCAAAGGCGGCGTACGAGAATGCGCTGAAGGAAGCGCTGCCTGTGCAGGTCAAGGCGCTGGTCTCGCGGCAGGCCGTTCAGGTCCGCGCGGCGCACGACCAGGTGCGCGCGATGGAGAAGTCCTCCAGCCGCTGATATCCTGCCGTCTGATCTCGAGGAACGTCAGACCGTAGTCCATGCGCGAGACCGATGCCCGAACGCTGGCTGCCCTGCGCAAGTGGAGCGTGCTGCTCGACAGCGCGTTCCGCGTGCCCGGGACCAGCCTGACGTTCGGGCTCGATCCGCTGCTCGGGCTCATCCCGGGTCTCGGCGACCTCGCCGCGCCCGCCTTCACCGCGCTGCTGCTCCTGCACGCCGTGCGGATGCGCATTCCGAAGATCATCCAGCTCCGCATGCTC
>JANPJN010000818.1:0-3541 GCA_031425515.1 Acidobacteriota bacterium
GCTTGCCGACGTGTCCCAGGTCCGCCTGCTGTCGGAGGATGGCGAGCGCCTGGAGTTGACCGCCGTGTACTCCGCCGAGCCGGAGATCGCGGACGCCATGCGCGCGCTCGACCAGGATGTGATGGAGCGCACGAGTCAGCCGGGCGTCCACTTCTCGGTCCTCCGGAGCGGGCAGCCGACACTGGCTCCGTCGATCACGCCGGAGATGTACCACGCGTCGAGTCCGCCGCCGCTCTGGCCTCTCCTGGATCGATTTCCTCCCCGCAGCGCGATTGTCGTGCCTCTGCAGGTGCAGGGGCAGAGCATCGGCGTGCTGAGCCTCACACGGTTCCGCCCCGATCGTCCGCCATTCGGCCCCGACGATGTGACGCTGGCGCTGGATCTGGCGAGCCGCGCCGCGCTCGCGATCAACACGGCGCGCCTGTTTGCCGCCGGCGCGCGCGAGCTCGCCGAACGCCGTCAGGCCGAGGCGATGCTGAGGGAGCTGCAGACCCGTACCGCGTTCGCGCTCGCCGCGGCGCGCATTGGCGTCTGGGAGCTGAATCCCGGAACCCGGCGGATCGCGCCGTCGGGCGTCGTGACGGGTCCGTCGGGCAGCGATCCGGATCCGCTGAGCCTCGACAGGGCGGCGGCCCTTCGGCGCGTGCACCACGACGATCAACCGGCGCTGGACGCGGCGGTGGCCAAGGCACTCGACACCGGCGATCTCGATCACGAGTACCGCGTGCACTGGCCTGACGGCACCACACATCTTCTGCGCGCTATCGGCCGGGTGGACCCGCGCGGCACGGGCGATCGGCCAGGCCTGCACGGCGTGCTGCTCGACGTGACCGAGCAGCGATCGCTCGAAGCGCAGTTCCGGCAGGCGCAGAAGATGGAGGCGATCGGCCAGCTCGCCGGAGGCGTGGCCCACGACTTCAACAATGTGCTCACCGCCATCATGGGCTACGCGCGGTTTCTGGACGAGGCGCTGACCGACCCCCAGCAGCGCAGCGACCTCGACGAGATCGTCAAGGCCGCGGACCGCGCCGCGTTGCTGACGCGGCAGCTCCTGTCGTTCAGCCGCCGGCAGGTGCTCGAGACGACGCTCGTGGACGTCAATGCGATGGTCGAGGGCATGATGAACATGCTCCATCGTCTGATTGGCGAGCACATCACCGTGACGACGCAGCTCGCGCCGGACCTGGCGCCGGTTCGGGCGGATCGGGGGCAACTCGAGCAGATCCTGATGAACCTCGCCGTGAATGCGCGGGACGCGATGCCGGCGGGCGGCGAGATCGTGATCGAGACCGTCCGTCTCGACGTGCGCGACCGGGACCTGCCGGCCGGTCTGGGCCCGACGGCCGGGCCGCACATCCGACTGCGCGTCTGCGACACGGGAACCGGGATGAGCGAGGAGGTGAAGAGTCGGATCTTCGAGCCGTTCTTCACCACGAAGCAGCGCGACCTGGGCACAGGCCTCGGCCTCTCGACCGTCTACGGCATCGTCGTGCAGAGCGGCGGATGGGTGAGCGTCGAGAGCGAGATGGGGCGCGGGACGACCTTCGACGTGTTCCTGCCTGAAGGGGAGCCCGGGCCCGCGGGCGAGATCGGGCATGCCGCGGTGCCGCAGGCGCTCGGAGGAACCGAGGTCGTGCTGCTGGCCGAAGACGATGAGGGGGTGCGATTCCTCGCGCACGCCATGCTGGTTCGGGCGGGATACGTGGTGATTGGCGTGTCGAGCCCGGGTGAGGCGGAAGAGGCGTTCGATCGGCGAGGCGGGGAGATCGACCTGCTGCTCACGGACATCATCATGCCGGGTGGGACAGGGTCGAGCTCTCGCGCGAGTTGACGGCCAGGCGCCCCGGGCTCCGTACGTTGTTCATCTCGGGATACAGCGGATGGAGCTCGGTTGATACGTCGCAGATTGCGCCGAGCGCGATGTTCCTGGAGAAGCCGTTCACGGCGCAGCAGCTTCTGAGTCGTGTGCGTCAGGCGCTCGATCAGGAGGTGCCGTGACGCCGTCGCCCGTCAGGGTGCCGCGGCGGGCGGGTCGCCGAGCAGGTCTTTCATCCAGTGGAACCCGGCCTCTGGTGTCGTCCGTGGGCGGTACTCGCAGCCGATCCAGCCGCTGTACTCCAGCGTCTCGATCGTGCGGAATACCGTGCGGTAGTCCAGATCTCCGCCGTCCGGTTCGGCGCGGTCCGGAACGCCGGCAATCTGGATGTGACCGATGAAGGGCGCGGACCGTCGGAGTGCGGCGTGGACGTCGGGCTCCGTGCGTCCGGCGTGATAGACGTCGAAGAGGAGCCGGACATTCGGCCGGTCGATCGCGGCGAGGAGAGCCGTGACCTCGCCCACCGTGGAGTAGAAGTAGCCGGGTCTGTCGGCCGGGTTCATCGCTTCGAGCAGGAGCGTCAGGTCCGACGCCGTGTCGGCCGCCCGGCGCAGGTTCGAGATGAACGTGTCGCGGGCTTCGTCTTTCCCTTTCTCTGTCGCGGGCCCCGCCAGCACATGAATCGCGCCGGACCCGGCGGAGCGTGCGTAGGCGAGCGCTCTCGCAAACCCCGATGCAAAATCCGACTCGCGCCCCGGCAGACTCGCCAGACCAAACTCGTCGCGGGTGACGTCTCCGGGCTCGCTGTTGAAGGCCAGCAGTTCGACGTCGAGATCGCGGCAGGTCCGGCGGAGCGCCAGCGGGTCCACGTCGAATGGCCAGTGGAGCTCGACGGCCTTGAATCCCGCAGCGGCGGCGGCGCGTATGCGGTCCAGCAGGGGCAGGTCGCTCCAGAGGAACCCGAGATTGGCGGAAAAGCGCAGCATGAATTTGCTATCCTACCGTCCCGTGTCCCGGCATCCACAGAAACTTGCCACAGTGCGTCCCGCGCGGCGAGTGCCGGCCGCGCCACGCGCCACAGCGGGGGGGGGCCGCACGCGAGAGTCGCTGGTCGATCGGGCCTACGAGGAGATCCGTCGGCGCATCCTCGACAATCAATATCCCCCCGCCCATCAGGTGCTCGAGCACGAACTGGCTGTCGAGCTCGGCATGAGCCGCACTCCCATCCGCGAAGCCCTCGTGCGACTTCAGAACGAGCACTTCGTCCATCTCATTCCGCGGCACGGCATGCGCGTCGTCCCGCTATCGGTGCAGGATCTGCGCGACGTCTACGAAGTGCTGACGGCGCTCGAGTTGACGGCCATCGAGCGTCTCGCGCGGTCGGAGCTGGACCGGAAGGCGATCGCCGCACTGGAGAAGTTTCTCGACGAAATGGATCTGGCCGTGAAGAAGGGTGACGTCGACGCGTGGGTCAAGGCGGATGAGCGGCTGCATCGGACGATCTTCTCGTCCTGCGGCAACGCGCGCCTGGCAGCCATGGCGGACGCGCTCTGGGATCAGGGGCATCGGGCACGGACGACGACGGCGCATCTGCGGGCGTCGCTGGAAACGTCGAATACGGAGCATCGCGCGGTGATCGACGCGATTCGCCGTCATGACTGGCGCGACGCGCGCGCCAGGCATGTGAAGCATCGCACCCGGGCCACCGGCGACATCATCCAGCTG
>JANPJN010000819.1:0-2520 GCA_031425515.1 Acidobacteriota bacterium
GTCTTCGACAGCCGGGGGCTCATCGCGTGCGCGTAGACCAGGTCGCGCTCCTCGAGGTCCGCCACGCTTTTCCGCAACACGGCGTCCTCTCCCGCGTACTTCATGATCCGCCGGCGGGTGGCCCCGATTCGTGCCCTTGCCGCGTCGTAATCGCCTGCCCGGTTGAGCGCCAGCGCCTCGGCCTGTGCCTGGGCCGCGTACAACGCGGCCACGGCGCGATCGACGACGACGTTGCGGGGTTGGACGTCGTTGGCGTGATGATCCGCAAAGGTCCAGAGGATGTCGGTGTCGCGTGCATCGAGGGCGCCGCGTGCGTCCGTCACGCCGAACACCGCACGTGCCGTATGGCCTGGCGCGCCCTGGGGAAACTCCAGCCGGAGGACGAGCGACGTCTCCTGGCGCGACACAAGGTCGCCGAGCCGCACCGACACGCGCCCGGCCCCGTCGCCTCGCAGCCGGAACCGGTTCAGCGTGGTGACCTTGATGCCGGCCGCCTGGATCGTGACCTCGGCGTCGTGTGCTACCACCTCGAGCGCCTCGCCCAGTTCGCTCGCGAGGCAATCCGGGATCTGCGCGGGTGTTTCAATGTAGTAGAAGTGGCCGGCGCCAGCCGTGGAGAGCCCTTCGAGCAGGTGCTCGTCGAAATCGGCGCCAAGCCCCATCGTTGAGGTCGTGATGCCGCGGTCGCGCAGCTCCTCCGCATGCCGGGCAAGCTCGCCGCGATCGGTGATGCCGTGGTTCGCGTGTCCGTCGCTGAGGAGCAGGCACCGGGCGACCTGATCCCGCTGGTGGTGGGTCGCGAGCTGTTCGCACCCTTTCAGCCAGCCCGCCGCGAGATCCGTGCTGCCTCCCGCTTCGAGCCCTTCGACCTTGGACACCGCGGCACGCACGCTGTCGGCGCCGGCAAGCGTCGAGGGGACGAGCACGTCCACTTCGTCGTCGTAGGAGACGATGGAGAAGCGGTCGGACGGTTTCAGCGTCCGCAGCGCCTGGATGACCGCCTCACGCGCGAGGCGGATCTTCGAGCCGCTCATCGACCCGGAGCGATCGATCACGAACGAGACATTGATGGGTTCGCGCACCGACGCGCGCGGTGAATCCGGGGCGGCGAACGAGAGGAGCACGTACCGGACGCTCCGGCCCTCTGTGCGAATGAGTGTGCGATCCGTCTGTATATTCATAGCTGCTCCTGTTCTTCCGTTTCGTTAAAAATCCTGCGCGCCGCCGCCATCAGCTTCTCGAGCTGCCGCTGGTCTTCCCTCGACAACGGCCGCCGCACGTGAATCTCGATGCCATCGGCGAGCGTGAAGCGATCCCACTGGGACCGCGCCGGCGCCGTGGGCATCGGGCCTGGACTCGGAGTCATCGAAAGCAATGGCTCGTGCATCTGGCTGCGCGATGCAGCCTTCCGGAAGACCGTGACGTCGGGTTCCGGACGGGGGGTGGCCGAGGGCGTCAGGATCCCGCGGATGTAATCGAGCGCGGTTCCCTTCGGTTCGGCGCGCCGCTGCTTCGTCTCCGCAATCAGGGCGTCCACCTGCTCATCGCTCAGCCCCCTGGTGCGACGGCCGATTTCGGCCAGGGGCAGATGCTCCTTCTGGAGCAGGCGAATCAGCCGGATGCGGGAGACGTGCCCTTCCGTGTACCGCGCCCCCGGGCCCGGGGACCCCGCCGGGGGCAGCAGCCCCTGCTGCACGTAGAAATGCACCGTGCGGGGGGTGACGCGGGCGCGGGCGCAGAGTTCGGTGATGTCGAAGTCAGCCACTGAGGAAGATTATAACAGTGCAACGTGTAACTGTCAAATCATAAACAGGGACTGCTGAATCCGAAATGGGCGCGTTAGCGTCGCGCGGCCTTGATTCGAGCAGGCGTCCAGTGGGCGACCACGACATCCATCAACGCGGCGTCGAAGCTGAAGTCCATCTCCAGTTCGGTGTCGCCGTCCACATCGTCCGGGTCCAGGCCCGCCGTCTTGTACATGTCGGCGTACATCTTTTCGTGCAGGCGGCTGCCCATCGTCCAGTTCCGCCCACGCCCGGCGCGGAAGTACCAGCAGTTGGCCTCCCCCACGGCCGGCGCCACGGCGCCCAGGAGGAAGTCCAGCCGCGGGAATTCGCCTGACACGAACTTGATGAGCGCGGTCGGCTCCGCCCACTTGGTGAGGAACTGGTACTCCACAGCCCAGGCCGTCGCCCCGCGGCGCTTCAGCCTGCCGCGAGTCGGGTCCATCGGTTCCGGCCACGGCGTTCCGTACAGGTCGTCAGCGTCTTCTCGTTCGCAATTGGCCGCAGACTGGCAAACGACAGCGGCTCGGGCGAGACCGCCTTCGCTCCCTTGCGCTTTCTGACGGGCCGCTCAGTGGCGGCGCGGACAAACCGCCTCACCTCGTCCAACGGACCGGACACCACGAGCCGGCTCCGGCACATATCGGGCAATGAGTGCTCCTCTCTTCCAACGTCATTGTACGAAGGGGTCGTGACAGGGCGGGTCATACGCCGGGGCTTCGCCTCCGACTGCGCC